>JBBIVB010000005.1:33081-35269 GCA_037439965.1 Candidatus Veblenbacteria bacterium
CCAACATAACCTGAATTGAGAATTGTCATTCTAACAGCATCGTTGGTGCCAAATTGCAAAGGGCCAAGATTATCATTAGTACCAAGTAATGTTGCATTAGTTAAAGTATCTGTGTAAAGAACATTTTCTGGATCATACCCGGCGTTACCAACTATGCCTAAAATTGAACTAACTAGAGCGCCGTCTTGGCTAAATTTAATAAAAGCATTATCAGTTTCATCTAAATTATCAGTATCACTTTCCAAATAAATAGCAGCATCATGAATATTTTGAATCTCTAAATTATAAGCCGGGGCAGTAGAACCAATACCAACATTGCCTGCTAAATAGCTATTAGAAGTGGAATCGCTATAAATAGCATAGTTTCCAGAAGGAATAGAATCGGCTATTAATAACCCTATATTACTAATCGCACCAATAGTTTGTTTTCTTCCCCAAAAACTAACAGCATTAGTTACTGTTAAATTAGCACCACCTTTTATCATAAGTCCAGCATACACATCAACAGCGTTAGTAACCGTTCCTGTAGGATTATTTGTAAAATGATTAATACCATAAGATTCAATGCCATAAGAACTAGTTACCGTTCCAAAATTCGTAGCAGTGGAACCAAAAAAACCAGCTGTATAAATCCCTTCCATTTTGGTAATATTGGCGGCAGATGAGGCCATTCTAGTTGCAAAAAACCCTCCTTCAACAACATAGAGATCAGATGAGCCACTGGGTTGTGCTTCAAAAGAGAATGACCTGAATTCAGAAGATGAAGCAGATGAAGGATTTACAATTGCACTAATACCCCAAAGCGCATTTGAACCAGATCCTGTAGTATTCAGAGTTCCAGTTGACCTTACTAACCAGCCAGTTGCGTCAAAAGCAGTATTCCTGCCAATATCCAATCTGGAAATAGTTAAATCACCGGCAGTAGTATTCGCTGGCACAGTTTCACTTCCCACTCGTAAATATCCGGAAATTGAAGTATCACCATTTACAGTAAGACTTTGAGTCGGAGTAGTATCGCCAATACCTACTTTACCATCTGTCTTTATATACATCTTAGCGTTAGCTGTAGTATGATCTGTACTAAAAGCTAAACCGCTTTCAGGGGAACCGCTGTTATAAGAAGTACCAATATGCCAATCTGTTGTTCCGCCGGTAGCAAATTCTATGGCACTCCATCTGCCGGTGCTTGTTCTATTTAATTTAATAACCGAAGTATTAGTCCCGGTAGCATTTATATATAAAGCAGGATTAGTCCAGTTACTTGAAGAAATTATATCTAAATCATAACTGGGATTAGTATTGCGAATACCGACATTGCCGCCATTAAATACAGCAGCATACCCTATTGCATTAGTGACACCAATTGTTGTATCAACATATAATCCATACCAAGTGGGCGAAGTTCCGTTACCGCCACTGACAGAAATATATTGACCATAAATCACACCTTCCCCTGTAGAATTATCGCTAACTATAATCTTCTGTCCATAATTAGAAATTGGATCGACAGCATTAATAGTAGCATAAATATCAACTGCTGCTATAGTATCATCAAACAGTGCCGAACTTACTATTGTCAAAGCCGCAGCAATACCATTATTAGACGAAATTGACACTATATCATTAGCTGTAGCTGGTGATAAAGTAGTGCCCGATCTGGACCAGAAACCTACGATACCCGATGAGGAACCAGTGATATTACCTGAACAAGTGAGGTCACCAGTGGCACCATTAAAAGTGCAACCCGTAGCTCCAGAGCCACCAACCACATTAACCGAAGAAGCAGTAGCTCCATTGGGTCCAATATTTACTGTAGTACCAGCTCCAGCAAAGTTAACTGTGGTAGCAGTGGTATTAACTAAGTTAAAAGTGCTGGCAGTAGTAGTTAAATCACCGCCGTTGACTGCTAAATCTGAAGCTGTAGTTATTAAACCCGCAGCAGTAATGCTCCAGTCATCACCGCCAGTTAAAGTCAAGACAGTAGAAATATTGGAGTTGCCAATAGCTATAGTGTCTGCTGAAGTAGCTTCAGTTGCAATATTAACTGTGGTAGCGCCGTTAGCAGAAACACCTCCAATGTTAATAGTACTAGTGATAGCAGTATCAGCTATATTCAAAGTAGTAACAGCCGAGGCAAAGTTAACTGTGGTAGCAGTGGTATTAACTAAGTTAAAAGTGCTGGCAGTAG
>JBBIVB010000005.1:35369-39949 GCA_037439965.1 Candidatus Veblenbacteria bacterium
CAGTGGTATTAACTAAGTTAAAAGTGCTGGCAGTAGTAGTTAAATCACCGCCGTTAACAGCTAGGTCGCCAGCTGCTGTAATATTACCAGAACCAGTAGTATAAATATCTCCCGAAGTAGTAATAGAATCACCAGCAAAAGTCGGTTGTAAAATAGTACCGGCACGAGACCAATAACCAACTATACCAATATTGGTACCAATAATATTACCTGTACAATTTAAATCACCAGTAGCATTAATTATTGTACATCCCGTTGAACCAGAACCACCGGCTATATCAACTGTGGTAGCAGTGGTTTCACCAATGGCTAAAGAACCAGCAGCGTTAGTATCTATACCATAGGCTGGTTGGATAGTAATATTACCAGTAGTGGCTACGTCAAAATTAGTAAAATCAATCAAGGGTGTGGTGCCAACTATGTTATTATCACCAACATTAATAGCATTTACTATTTCTGCATCAGATACATCAATGGCATCAGAAATTAATCCTGCTGCAGATTGAATTTTTAAACCATCGGCTATAGAACGAGTAGTACTTGAATTATCTAATAATAATAATTGTGAGGGGTCAGTGGTCCCAATACCATCAGCTCTAGAAATAGACATATAAGAAGTAGAATTATCGGCTATGGTAACGGTAAAATTAGAATCTGTAGCAGTATCAGACAAAGTAAAAGCAATATCCCTAGCATCAGTAGTGGTAATGGTATTGCCACCATCATAAGCATCTTGTAAGGTACTAGCGCCACCCCCTACACAATCAGACCAAGCGCCGTTTTCATAACAGCGAAATTTACCAGCATCTTCATTATAATACATAGCTCCTTCTATACCGTCTGGATCTCCTGCGTCGCTTTTAATATCCAAAATTAATAAATCCGGCGTAGCAGAACCAGTACCCTCGCCAATTTGTATTTTTCCTGTATTACCTCCTTTAACTAAAAATGTTAAATCACCTCTAGTGGTTGTTATTACTGGTGTAGTAGAAGTTAGGGTCATATCTTTAGCAGCGGTTATAGGTCCATCAAAATAAGAACTTGCTTTAACATCTAAACGATCAGATGTAGTGGAACCTAAAGCTGTACCACCACCAACACTAAAATAATTCTTAACACCTAAAATATTAGAAACGTTAGCTGAAGCCATTAATGTTTGTCCTTCTACAGTTAAGGTGCTATGAATATTAGTTTTATTTAAATTAGAATCCCCTCTAACAGTTAAAGATTGTAAATTATTAATTACTGTCTCACCTAACAATTCTGTACGTCCATAAGAAGTCAAATTGTCAATAAATCTAGCATTACCTAAAACATCAAGACCACCAACACTAATTTTATTATCTGTCGTCGCTCCATTATCAGTTACAAAATCCAAATCGAAATTTTCAGTACGCATTCCGTTCCATAATTCAGCGTTTAAATTTTTAATCACATTAGAATTGTTGGTAATGATAGTGCCTTCACCTAAAACTAAATTATGGCTATTGGTGATAATATCACCACCTGATGTTATAGAACCGCCGGATAAAATACTTCCATTAGTTAAAATGGAACCATTGCTGGTAATTCTTCCACCAACTTGTAAATTCTTTTCTAAATTTACATCACCTTCAACTTGTAACTTGTCATGAAAAATAGCTTTACCCCACACTCCTAATTCACCATCAACCAACAAAGAATCGAGAAGTCTAGTTGCCCCTTTAACTTCTAAGGTTTTACCTACTTCTACTGCGCCCTTTAAATAAACATCATCATAAGTGATATTACCGTTTTTAGTAACAAAAGCCAAAGTAAATTGTTCCGTAGAAAAACCATCTACTGAATCAGCATTTAAATTAATCACCTTGGTAGTGGAATCAACTATAATAGGTGCTATACCGTCCCGAGCATAAGACCTAAGTTGTCCTTGGGTTTCTATATGTCCTTTAATAGAGATATTACCTGCTTCATTTAAAATCAATACTTCATTTGCCTCGGTTCCTGGTCTATGTCCATCCAGTGTCCAGGCATTTTTAATAATAGATAATAACTTAGCTGGTAAATCATCTGCTAAACCGCGAGTTAAGCCAAAAAATAATAGCGGCAGGACAATTAATAAAATTATTATATAAAACCACACTGAATGCCTTTTTCTTGGCTTTTCAGGTACTGGCAGGGCTACTTTCTTAGAAATTTGCTCTTTGGCTTTCTCTAAAATAGGGCTAATTTCAGCCTTAAATGAATCAAGTTTCTTACCCAAATTATCACTAATTATATTGACAAGCTCGGTATTTAATGGCGGAGTATCAATTTTTGGAGGCTCAACAAAAGAAATTGACTTTTGGTATTTTACTTTACTATCTGTTACTTGCTTATTAACATAAGATATAATCTCATCTTTGGTGGTATACCAATTCCTACCTTTTTTCCATGCACCAATACGCCCCTTTCTTGCCAAAAGTGACACATATTCCTGGCTATAAGGGGTTAATTTTGCTGCATCCGCCAAAGTAATTAGCTCGTTATCTGGCGGAGCTGGTATTGATTGTCTGTTTTCGGCAGATGATTTGTTATCTGCATCAAAAACCACGTCTGACGTGGTCATACGTTTATTTTAGCCAAAATTTAGAGTTGTTTTTTAAAGTTTTAAAATTGAAGTACTATCTAATTTTTTACAATGTACTAACTTTTTGTGGCTAATAAAAATTTTTAGCTAAAATTATAGATTTTTCATTGATCGGATATATTATCCGATACCATATCGTCTTAATTTTACCTTAAAAAAATTATTTTGTCAATAAAAATTCTGCCCCTAGTAAATGACAGAATTTAATATAAATTTAATCTAATTTATTCTATTTATTTTCTTCTTTATTTTCTTCAGAAACAGAATTTTTTAATAAATTCAGCTTATCTTCAATCACTTTCCTATCACTATCACTAAGATTAGGCGTATTTAATATGACTTCTAGTTGCTCTATAGCCTTAGGAATATCACCTTTTTTCTCATACGTTAGCGCTAAATTCGCTCTAGCTATATTATGATTTGCTACAAGATCTAAAATAGTCTTATAAACATTTTCCGCTTTATCATAATCTGCCTTGTTAAAATATAAAGCACCAAGTTCAAATAATACATCTATATCTCGAGGATTATATTGCCTCATAGTTTCTAATTTGGCTAATGCTAGGTCTAATTTGCCTTGAGCCTTATATGTTAAAACCTCATTAAAGTGGGCTGGGGTATAATTTGATTTTAATTTAATAGCTTTTTCAAATTGCCCAAAAGCTAAGTTAAATTGCTTATTAGCCTCATCTTCCAGTTTTTGCTTATTAGCCTGATCTTTTTGAGCTTGCGCTTTTAGTTTATTACCAGATATTAAGTAAGCTTTGCCTAACTCAGTATAAAGAGCCGGATTAGTAGGGTCTCTTTTAATAGCCTCGGCAAAAGAACTAATAGCAAAGTTTTCAGCCCCTTGAGCATAAATCACTGTTCCACGATAAATTGAGCCTAAAGCTTCCCAGTTAGCCACATTTTCTGGGCCCAATTCAGTTGCTATCTTCGTTTGTTCTATTGATCTAGCTATTAACTGCTGTAATTGCTGAATTTGTGCAGCTTTTTCTTGATCTGTTTTGCCTGCCTCAGTATTAGCCAAATTATCTGCCTGAGCTAATAAAACTTGAGCATAAGTAATGCGATAAACATCTCGCCACGGATTTAAGGTTATAGCTTCAGCTAATTTAGACGAAGCTTTATTAAGACCATCAGTTTTTTGTAAATCTAATCTAGCTTTAGCGTAAGAAACATCTGCCCACCAAAATCTGCATGCGCCATAAAAAATACCAATTCCTACTAAAACCACTAGTGCTAAACCAAAGGAAAATAAAAAGCCGGCCCGAGGAGATTCTATTAAAGATAGGGTTTTAGCTTTAGTTGATGATAATGAAGCTATTAAACCTAAAATTAGCCATAAAAACAAAGAGGTAACGGTATTACCAAAATAAAGTATTTGTCCAACAATCATAGCTAATAAAGAAGCAGCTATAGCTACTTTGAAATACCAATCCTCACTAGCTTTATCTTTTATTAATTTCCAAGACAAATACAAAGCTGTTATAAACAATACTGAATACAAAACAAAACCTACAAAACCAGTAGTACTTAAAACCTGAACAAATTCGCTACCAGCCTTGTCAAATCTAAAAGCCCAAAAATCTGTCTGATTAAGAATTTCTGGCCGATATTGCGAAAAATTAAAGATAAAAGTCTCTGGTCCAGTGCCTAAAATAGGTCTAGAACTTACATTTTGCCAAGCTATTTTCCAACTGGCTGGAATAGACAGATTTACCTCTACTGGCACATTAACCCTGATTATTGATGGCACTACTATTGGCCAAGCAATTACTGCTAATAAAAGCAACAAGGCGGGTAACATAGTCCAGCTAAACCCAACTGATTCGTTCTTTAAAAATACCATCACTAACCAAAACAATAAACCTACTAATAATGCTATCCAGCCTAATTGATAATCAATCAATAACATGGCCAAAGCGGCTAAAATTACATAAATTAATGCCAATATTTTTATCACTCGACT
>JBBIVB010000006.1:0-38184 GCA_037439965.1 Candidatus Veblenbacteria bacterium
GCATACACGCTGTTATCGGATGTAATTAAAAGTTTTTGTTTTGCGAAGCAAAACATTATTTGGGGCTATTTTTTATTTTTTTGTGCAATTAATTGCACAATCCCATGTCGATGCGGTTCTGGATTCCCCGGATGTCCTTTGTCTTTTATAATTTTTTCTTTATATTCAATAATATGAAAACCAAGAAAAATATTTTTTAACTCCTGCGGCGCAAAAAAACAACCCTTTTTATTGTTCATTTTTTTATAGAGCGGGTCATCCGTTGTAAATCCGGAAATAATAACATATCCTTCACTTTTTATATTGCTTTTAATATTTTCAATTATTTTTAAAGCCTCCTTTTTTGGTAAAAATTGTAATGAATTAAAAGCGTTGATTATATCGTATTTATTTTTTAAAATATTAAAATTCCTAATATCGCTACAAAATAAATTTATATTAACAACTGGTAAATTATTGGAGTGGACAAACTCTTTTATTTTATTAATACCTTCCCGTGAGATATCTACCGCATCTACTTTGAACCTATTTTTTAACATAAATAAAGAATCTCTGCCTTGTCCGCAACACAAATCTAAAAAGTTCGTACCAGTGTTAAACTGGCTATAAATTTTCTGCAAAAGTTCGTTTGGTTGCTCTCCCCAAACATTATTATTTTTGTAGATTTGATTGTAGTTCATAGTTCTATTTTAGCAAATTTTCAAAAAAAGAACAGCGATAGCATTTTTATAACTATCGCTGTTTAAGTTAGCATCGCCAGCATTGTGGGTCTTTATCAAAAAAGTTGCCTGTTGTACCGGCGGAAACTGCGTGACAGCCACGGCAATAATTGAGAAGTTCGCAATCTTTGCAGCCAGCCAACTTTTCAATCTCTCTATATTTCTCCATCTCTGCAGACAGAAAAATTTCCTTGAAAGTTTGATGGCCGATTTTGCCAATCATGCTTTCAAACCGCCTGCAAGCGTAAACAGTCCCGTTTGGCAACAAAGTCATATGCTTTATTCCACAATTGCAACCATCAAGCACTACATCTTTTGTCTCACACAGTTTGTACAGCCCCTCTTCGTAAAGGAAAGCGGTCCAGAGATGATCCTTGAGGGCAAAATTTGTTCCACAGTCAACGAGCTCACTATAGATTTGCCACATGTCAGCAAGAAATTGACGATAGAGCTGTGGCGACATACTGTGTTCTGTATCCCCGCGAGTTGGACAGTAACGGGAAAAAGCAAAGTTGCCCACCTTATGCTCTGTGCAAAGTCTTGCCACTGATGGAAGTTCCTTGTAATTAAGCAAGGATACAGTAGACATTATCATACTTCTGATCCCTACCTGATGCAAAATCGGTAAAGCAGACAATGTCGCCCGAAATGATCCTGGTTTACGCAATGAATCATGCGTTTTTTCAAGTCCATCAATGGACATTTGATAACTTGCACAACCAAGATTTTTTAACCGTTTTGCCACCTCATTTGTTAAGTGAAAAGGATTTCCCAGTATTGTGAAACCAATTTCTTTTTGATGAATTAGTTCCAACACATCCCAAATTCGCGGATAAAGCAGAGGGTCACCACCAGTGATGGAAAAATACGGTAATACATCCATTTCACTACAAAAAGAGATGAAATCCTCAATAACCATCTGGCATTGCTTGATAGTTAGCGTAGATCTCAATCCTTCTTTTTTATGTTTTTGCCAAATATAGCAGTGCTGGCATCGCTGATCACACTCGTTAGTCAAGTGCCACTGAAGTCCGAATGATCTTGGCATTTTTCATCTCCTTTCCGTGAAAGATAAAATTAGAGGGAGAAATAATAGATCTTTTTATTTCTCCCTCGTTTTGACTTGGCCACGTCAGCTTTCACAAGACGTGGAGCACTCTCCGTTACAACCACCGCCGCAGTTGCATGAACCTTGGCCGCATGAACTAGCAGCACCTTGAGTCTTTGCCGTTGCGGTATTTGGCCGCAACACTGCCTGTGCGCTGCGAGGAAATCTGCTTTCCACTTGCTTGTTCCAGTAGTTCATCAATTTTAGCTTGTCCACGGTTTTCACCTCCTTTCGGTTTTAAATGAACGATTTAACTATTACCATGATAGTCATTCACATCTTACTCCCCCCCTTTTTCATAATTTTGTCAAGGGTTTTCGGGGTAAAAAATAAAAATAGCCCCAAAATAATATCCCGCCAGTGGCGGGAAAAAACTTTTAATTATTTCCGATAACTCATTTATAGATGAATTGAAAGCATGATAATATTACTAAATTGTATTATTATACGAACTTAATGTATAATTAAACTATAATTAAACTAAATATTACTTACTCTGATTATAAATACTTTTAACTACTTTTACTTTTAACTACTTTCATATTTCATAACTACACTACTAAAATATAGCTATATTATGTCAGAATATTTGGAAAAAACAAGTCAAGAATTAAGATTAAGAAATTATAGTTTAAAAACTATAAAATCATACTTGAATTGTTTAAAAGAATATTTTGATGTTAAAAAAAATAATTTAGAAAAAATAGACGAAGAACATATAAAGCAATTTTTATTAAACAAACGAGATAAAAATTATTCTTCACAGACGATAAATCTTTACTTGAATGCCATAAAATTTTTCTACCGCGAAGTATTGAAAATTCCCCAGAAGATAAATTTAAAATTCGCCAAACGGAGCAAAAGACTACCAATAGTTCTCTCGAGAGAAGAAATTAAAAATATCATTGAAGTAATCAAAAACAAAAAACATAAATTAATAATCTCTTTAGCTTACGGCGCTGGATTGAGAATTAGCGAAGTTGTTAATTTAAAAGTAAAAGATGTTAATCTGGAAGAATTAACTATCCATCTTAAAGATGCTAAAGGAAAAAAGGACCGAATTACTATTTTTCCGGAAAAAATTAAAAACGATTTGCAAAATTTAATCGCTAGCAAAAATCCAGATAATTACCTCTTTGAAAGCGAACGGGGTGGAAAATTAACTGAACGAACAATACAAAAAGTTTTTGAAAATGCGCTGCAAGGAACTGAAATTCACAAAGACGCTACTTTTCATTCATTAAGACATAGCTTTGCCACACATTTGCTAGAAAATGGAGTTGATGTTAGATATGTGCAAGAGCTTTTGGGTCATCAGAATATTCGAGCCACTCAAGTATATACCAAAGTTACCAATCCCAATATTAAAAATATTAAAAGTCCACTATAATTTATCTATAAGTATAAATATGTTAGTTAATGGTAAAAAAATTGCCGAGCAAATACTAAAGCGGGTAAAAGCGACGATAATTAAACGCCGACTGCGCCCCTCTTTGGCTATTATTTTAATTGGCAACAACGCGGCATCGTTGACTTATATAAAAAATAAACAAGAAGCGGCCAAACGCATCGGGATTAAAGTGCAAATTTATAGATTAGCCAGTACCCTAACAACTTCCCAAGTTATTAAAAAAATAAAATCCGTAACGCGGCAAAAATTAAGCGGTCTCATTGTACAACTGCCTTTGCCTAAAAAAATGAATACTAGAAAAATTTTAAATGCTATACCGGCGGAATTGGATGTTGATTTTTTAACCTACATTTCTTTGGGGCAATTAGCGAGCGCGGAAAATAAATTAGAGCCACCTACACCTTCGGCGATTTTAGAAATTTTAAAATATTATAAAATTCCTCTAGCTGGAAAAAAGGTGGTAGTGGTCGGACGCGGTTGGCTTATAGGCCGCCCTTTGACTAATCTTTTAATGAAACTACCGGTAACTATTACTATTTGTGGTAAATCAACAAAAAATTTAGCTGCGCATACCAAAAAAGCAGATATTTTAATCAGCGCTGTTGGTAAAAGAAACTTAATCAAAGCTTCAATGGTTAAAAAGGGGGCAGTAGTGATTGATGCTGGTTTTGTTATGTATAAAGGAAAAATCTGCGGCGATGTAGATGTTAAAGCAATGGCATGCAAAGCCAAACTAGTAACCCCTACCCCGGGCGGCGTGGGCCCTATTACCGTAGCTAAATTACTTTATAATGTGGTAGCTAATCTGAAATAAATTTTCATGTTGTATTTTTCTATTCATTTACCCACACGCCGTCATCCTGAATTCATTTCAGGATCTATTTTAGATGCTGAAACAAGTTCAGCATGACACTAAATCAAATATGATCAAGGTTTTTATTGTCATTGTTAATTATAATGGGGAAAAATATTTGCCCGGTTTATTTTCTAGTCTAGAAAAAATTAAAACAGATAATTATTCAATTAATTTAGTAGTTGTAGACAATAATTCAACCGACGGTTCTTTGATCTGGTTACAAAAACAAACTAATATCCATTTGATAGCCAACAAAACTAATGTTGGTTTTGCTGCTGGTAATAATCAAGGCATACAATATGCCCTGGGACAAGGGGCTGATTATATTTATTTACTAAACCAAGATACCGAAGTTGATAGTAATTTTTTAACTCCATTGGTAAATGCTCTGGAACAGGATAAAGCCATCGGCGCAGCACAATCTTTGCTGTTGCTTGATAAAAAAAATAACGGTGAATATTTAGTAAATAGTTGGGGAAACAAATTACATTTCTTAGGTTTTGGTTATTGTGATGGTTTGGGTCAGCCAGCAAGTAAAGCTCCTCGCAGTGTTACATCAATCACTTATGCCTCTGGGGCGGGAGTGATGTATCGCTCATCAGCTTTACAGCAAGTTGGTTTATTTGATGATACCTATTTTATGTATCATGAAGACACAGCTCTGTCTTTAAAATTAAGACTAGCTGGTTACAAAATTATTAACTGCCCTGACTCTAAAGTTATCCATAAATTTAATCCCAATTTTACCCCCAACAAATATTATTTTATAGAACGTAATCGCCTGCGTATTTTGTTAGAATTCTATAAATGGCCAACATTACTACTAACCTTACCAGCTTTAATACTAGTGGAATTGGGTTTATTTATTTTATCTGTATTTAATGACCTATGGCTTAAGCGCCTTAAAACTTACGGCTGGATTATAATACATTTTAGTTTAATTTTAAAAAAACGTCAGGCTATACAAAAATCAAGGCGGTTATCAGATAAAGAATTTTTGCGCCCTCTAACTTACAAAATGGAAGTTGACCAAATAAAAATGCAATGGCTAGCTAAATTGACTAATCCCCTATTCCAATTTTACTGGTTGGTAATTAAATCAATAATGTTTTGGTAATGATATTAAAAGCTAACTATTTACGAATAGTCCTTATAAGCTACGGCTTAATGATCGCTCTGGCTTTTAAATTATGGATATTGCTTCCTATTTTAGGTTTAATTTGGCTAATTTTAACTTCGTTGGCTTTAGCTAACAAGCTTTTAGGGAGCTGGCGCTGGTTCTATAGCATATTAGGTTTATTTGGCGTACTAGCGATTATTAGCATTATTGGGACGATATTTTATCACCTGTTTGATTTTGGATATTTAGCGCGTTTAATAACTATTTTGCTCATCACAGCCGTGGCTTGTTGGTGTATGCCGGAAATTAGTTTTACTTGGTCTAAAATTCGTTGGCAAAATAAGTGGCTTTGGTATATTGCTTATTATCTTAGCGCCGCTGGCGCTCTAATCCAGTTAGCGCTACATCAAACAGTAGAAGCTATACGTTCGCCTTGGGAAGTCCTGCCTTTAAGCTTTTGGCTACTGGTGATTGTTAGTACGGCCTTATTAATTTTTATTTTCTTATATAAAAAACCGTCATTAACAACTTTGATTTGCCATAGCTTTTTATTTTTTAGCGTAGCGATTATTGTTTACCGTTTAGGTTATGGCTATGACCCTTTTATCCATCTAGCAACAGAAAAATATATTGCTGATGCCGGTTTTATCTTACCTAAAAAAATTTATTACTTGGGATTATATCTGCCAGTAGTATTATTTTCTCAAAATTTTGGCTGGAACTTAGAGCTAGTCAACAGATTATTCGTGCCAATATTAGCTGCTTTAACTTTACCAACCAGCGCTTGGTTATTTTTAACTAAATACGAAAAAACTAGATTAGCGCCACTTATTTTGGCCATACCCTTTACCACACTAATCATGACTACACCGCAAAATCTAGCTAATCTTTTTATAATTATTTGCGTTTTTCTACTATTAGTATCACAAAACTATCAAATATTTATCTGGCTGATGGCCTTAGCTTCTTTGATTACCCAACCTATCACTGGGGTATTTACTCTGGCTTTAGCTATACTTTACCAAACTCAAAAAATAATTTCTGCTAAATATAAAGTAATATTTTATACTAGCGGCATATTAATAGCGAGTCTTGGTTTGCCTCTAGCTTTTTGGCTACTTTCCCGCATCACAATTTACCAACCTTCCTGGCAATTATCTTTACCTAATTTATCTATTTTTGTACCTTACCTTTGGTCTATTAAATTTAGCGGCAACCCCTGGCTTAACCTTATTTATTTTTATTCCTCTGTTTTAATTTTGGTGATATTAGTACTGGCTATTTGGGGAATATGGCAAATCATCAAACAAAGAATCAAAATCTTGCCTATTGCTATTATTATCACAGCTTTAATTGTTAATGCTTTAATTTTTAGTTCCTTAATAAAATTTCCTTTTTTAATCAATTACGAACAATTGGATTTTGCTAAACGTTTAATAGAAATAGCAATTTTATTATTGTTGCCTATTATTATTTTTAGCCTATCCACCCCTACCAAATATTGGAAAATTGCTGGTTTTTTATTAATTTTTGCCGCGTTAATTTCATCTTTTTATTTAAGTTATCCTAGAAACGACTCGCATTTCTATACTAAAGGATTTTCTGTATCACAATATGATTTTAAAACAGTACAACAAATAAACGAGGATGCCGCTGGTAAATCTTACGTAGTTTTGGCTAATCAAAATCTGGGAGCAGCAGCATTAACTGAATTTGGTTTTATAAATTATCGCACCGGCCCTGATGGCAACTTGCAATATTTTTACTCTATCCCTACTGGAGAGCGCCTCTATAGTTACTTTTATAATATCGCTGAAAAAGGAGATAATATAAGGCCAAACATCAAAAAAGCCCAACAAGATTATGGGGTTGATTTGGTCTATCTGGTCATCAATAACTACTGGTGGAATAAAGAACAAATCAAAAAACAAGTTATACCTTTGGCCGACAAGGTTTTGGATATTGATAATGGTAAAATTTTAGTTTTTCGTTTCTCTACCTAAGAATAACAAACCATTTTCATCAAAAGCGAAAAATTCTAGTTGATGGCCTCTAGTGGAATTGATAAATTTTTGATTAAGTTTAAGAATATAACCAGCGGCTAAATTAAAATGATAACGCGCTTCTATAGTTTGTTCATTTATTAATTTATAATCAAACACTGGTACGCTGTTAATCGGCAAAAAAGTAAGCTCGCTACTATGACCTATAATTTCACCTTCCCTATATAACCAATTAATTTCCTGACCTACCAAAAAACTAGCAACGGGAATAATCTGAGGACTTGCTTGAAAGGTAGGATAACTTAATTTCAACGCCTCATTAAAACCATTGCGAAAAATAAAAGCGCCTTGATAATTATCCGGTAAACCAATAAAAATCTGCTGCCAAGAGTGGCTATCTTGAACATAAGGAGCAAATTGTGCCATTACTTTTTTTGTATAGTCACTAGCTTCACGCCAATGACATAATCTAATTATCAATAAACTAATACTAGCCAACAATAATAAACTAGTTAATATTAAACGTATTGTTTTTTGTTTTAAGGAAAATAATAAAGCGGCGACAATTAAAGATAAACCTAAATTTGGCAGATACAAATATCTTTCCCCCTCGCTAGTTAGGATATTAATTCCTAAATTAATCTGCGGTAGTAAAGTAATTAAAAAAAAGACCACCAGTAATTACTAAGGAACGATATTTTTTGACAATTACCAATATCAAACCAAAGATAATAGCCAAAATCGACATTGCTGCTGGTAAATAAGCATAAGTTTGCTCTGTTAGCCAATATTTAAATTGTCCCGTCGCAAAAAATACTAGAATAGAAGAAGCTAACATTTTCACCATCGTTGTTAAATCAAGATTGGTATGGATAGCTAAACTATAACCACCTATTAAAGTACCTAAAGAACCAAAACGTAAAATACCATAAAGAACTACAGGCGCTAAAAAATAAACAACTGGTCTTATAAGTTGAAATATTTTTTCCTTAATTGTTCCCTTCACTAACAGTAGCCAATCTATTACCACCAAAACCAATGGCCAAGTTATAACACTTTCTTTAGCTAATAATGCCAACAACCAAGCGAAGGCTGATATCGCCCACCAGTGCAAATTATTATTCTGCCGAGCTTTTATCCAACTATAAAGAGAAAATACTGCTGGCAAACCAGCTAATACCAAAACACCACCTGAAATCCAAGCTACTGATTCGGCATGAACTGGCGCTACTAAGAAAAATAACCCGACTACTACCGGTAGTGATTTAGGTAATGTTTTGATTAATCTTAAAGAACAAAAAACCAGATAGGCTGTTAAAGAATGGGCAATAATTAAAGTTAAATGATAAGGCCAAGGATTTAAACTAAATAGCCAATGATGTAACAAAAAATACCAATTATGCAAGGGACGATAAAACGACACGCCGGCATTTTGAGGGTTAACTAGCCACCACCAAGGATGACCAGTACTTACCATATTACTCAAAAAATCAAAATCATCTGAAACAAAATAACTATTTAAATTCCAACCAAAAATCATTAAGCCACCAAATAACCAAAGCCAATATTGATTTATTAAAAATTCAAATCTAGTAATTAACTTGGCATTAGTATCTGACATAAATTACAGACTTAACAACTTTTGTAAATACGACTTCACATCTAAACCCTGGATGGAAGCTATGGCGCTAGACCTCATTTTTATTAATTCTGATTGATGGCTTAAACAGTATTCTAATACCTTTAACAAATCAGCCTTATCGCCAGCTTGAAATAAATATCCATTACTCCCATGTTGCACTAATTGCACGCCGCCAATCTGCGCCGCTATTACTGGGACTCCAAAAGATAAACTTTCACCAATAATAGTAGGTGAATTTTCATAACAAAGCGAAGGAAAAATAGTAGCATCAATATTATTAAAAATTTTTGACAACTCTTGATGTGCCACCCAACCAATAAACTTAAGACCAGGTATCTCATCAGCTATCCTCTTAACTTCTGTAGTCAAAGCGCCGCTGCCGGCAATTAATAAAGTAGCGCGTCCCGGCTGGCGTTTTAATAGTTCTTTAAAAACATCCAATAAGAATAAAATCCCTTTATGGCGCTCTAATTGCCCTAAATACAAAAACCGAATGACCCCTTTGGATGAAGGTTCATAAGCAGCCGACATTTGCGGTTGTAAAGGATTAAGCAATGTTACTTTACTGGCTTGTGGAAAAAAACCTCGCTCTATATAAAAATCTAATAAAAATTGGGAAGCAGAAACTACTATAGTTAATGGCTTAAAAATAAAACGACAAAGAGCGCCATACAGTTTTGTTAACCAACCAGTATTTTGCCAAGAATTTTCTTCGCCTTTAATAATTCTGCCAGAAGGTACTGCTAATTGCACATCGTGAACAGTATGAATATGTTTTTTATTAAACTTTTTAGCGTAAAGGACAGCCGCTCGAACTGATAAATAACCAAGGCCTTTAATATTGTGAGTTAAAACTACTTCTGGTTTAGTACGCCGTAAAATAGCTCTAGTTACCAAGTAAGCATGCCAATTAAACATATCAATAAAATGCCAAGGCAAACGCCAAATAGCCGACCGTTTATTAATAGTTAAAAAAGAAAATAAATTGATTGGATAATAACGATAAATAACTAATTTGCCTTTTACCGTCGGCACCAGTTCTGCTTTAGGCCACAACGACTTAAAACCCCGCCATAAACCTGCAGTAATAACTACTACCTCGTGACCTTGGGCTAATAAACCATCTACACTATTCTCTACTGCCACATCAGCACCGCCAGTAGCATAGGGCTTAAAAGCTGAAGCAATAAGGCAAACCTTCATAATTTACTGTTGATTCAATAAATTAATATAAATATTTTTCAGATTGGTTATAATTTTCGGCCAAGTAAAATTTTCTTCCACTCGGCAACGAGCTTTTTGGGATAAAATCTGACATCGCTCGTTGTCTGTCAATAAAGCAGATATTGCTTGTGCTAAAAGTTTAGGATTTTTTGGTTCCACTGTTATGCCAGCCTCCCCTACTAAATCAGCTGGCCCGGGTAAAGTAGTTGTTACTACAGGTAAACCGCAAGCCATAGCTTCTAAAATAACAACCGGAAAAGCTTCTATCGCTACAGATGGTAAAATAAATAATTTAGCCAAACGATAATAACGAGGCAATTCTGCTTGTTTAACAACTCCGATAAATTTAATCTGCTGGCTAATTTTCAACTCCTCTGCTTGTTTTTTAAAAAATTCTTTCTGGTTGCCATCGCCTATTATTAAAAGTTTTACCTGCGGCCAGCACAAAACTAAAGATGCCACTGCCTGTAATAAATAATCTACTCCTTTAAAATAATGTGCCAGATCTAGACTACCTACAAATAGCAATACTTGGTCATTGTTGGTTAACCCCAACTGACGTTGTAAATCAGAATCTATCACGCCCGGAGAAAATGTTTGCTATCTACCCCATTAGGTAAAACATCGGCAACGCGATTTAGTTTAGTTAAATATCTACCCAGGTCACTACTTGTAATATGAACTTTTGATAAACCTAAAATATGCTTTGCGGATCTAATTATTTTAGGTAATACTAAAGCTGTATATAACCTAAAAAGAGGCCAACGCCAACCCCAGCCAATTAAATCATTATGATATTGCACTACTAACGGCAGCGAATATCTTTTAACCGCCCGCAAAACATATTTAGTGGCTCCAATAAAATAAAGATGTAAATGTATTAAATCAAAATTTTTTAAAAGCGCTGCAATTTGCGGCAACCAAGCAGTATTTCCAAAAGATAATCGAGGTTTAAGAAAAACTACCTTTACCCCTTGCCAATTTATCTCACCAGCCTTTTGTCCGTGATAAGCCGGCGTAAAAACCGTTACCTGATGTCCCAAGCGAACTAAATTTTTAGCTTGCTCGCTCGCCACCATTCCAACTCCCCCGCCATAAGGCGGCCAAACACAAGTTATTTGGGCAATTTTCATCTACTTAAAATTAATTCTAAAAAAACCAATTATAATTTAATTGACTCGTCTTTTTTATCGTCTAACGGTTTTTTAACAGCGTTGCGTATAGCTAACTCTCTAACCACCTGCGTTAACTGCCGTTCATTTTTTTCTAATCGCACAAAAATTTTAAACATTAAATAAAATATTATTAACAAAGCACCATAAACAGCCAAATCCGTTCCCCTGCCTACTCCTAAAATAGAAGCCAAGTAACTAGTAATATCCGGGACTAAAGTTACCACCGCTACTAATATCCAAAATAACAACCACTCTATAAATTCTCTGGTTAAAATTTCTTTCTTTTGTCGGCGAGTATATAAACGAAAAAGAGCAAATAAAATAAATAATAAAATGATAATTTGTATAGTTGACATAAATTTATTTCACAAATTTACCTATTAATAAATCACGAATAATGCGCCCAATATCCCAAACAGAATTAGCTTTAGCTTTATGTAAAGAATAGTTGGTGTAATGCACTGTCACCGGTACTTCTAAATAACGCAAAGACGAACGACTAATCTCATGTAAAATTTCAGAGGTTAAGGCCTTATGGTCTTGACTTAAAGTAATCTGCTGTAAAGCTTTCCTAGTAAAAGCTCTAAAGCCATTATGTGCATCTGTTAATTTAATACCAGAAAAAAACCAAGTAAATAAAACGGCGCCTTTTTGTATTAATTTACGATGCCAAGGCATACCAATAGCTTTACCTAAAAACCTTGAACCTAAAACCACATCAGCTTTATCTTGTAATAATGGTTCTAATAACAATTTTACTTCAGCTGGCTCAAATTGTCCGTCAGCATCAAAATGCACAATAATATCAGCACCCAAACTTAAAGCAAAAGCAGTGCCGGTAGCTATAGCTGCACCATAATCACGATTAACTAAATGCCTTAACACATATACTCCTTCAGTCAAGGCTAGACTACTGGTGGCGTCAGTAGAGCCATCATCTACTACTATAATTTCATCAGCATAAGGCTTTAGTGATCTAAGCACTACCTTAATCATTTTTTCCTCATTATAAGCTGGCACTACTACAGCTATCATGATTTTGTCTCCTCAAACCACTTATAAGTTTCAGCTAAACCCTGGGCTAAAGAAAATTTTGGCTGCCACCCTAGCTCTCGCTTGGCTAAACTAGCAGACAAAGCACTAAATCTGACATCTTCCATCCCACGCGCTTTGGTATATTGAACTTTTGGCGGATAACCAGCAATATTGCCTAAAATCCTAACTAAATCTATGACGCTGGTCTCTATCCCGGTGCCGATATTATAAATTCCCCGTCCGTGCTTTAAGGCTAGAAGTAATGCCGCTGCTAAATCATCTACATAGACAAAATCTCTGGTCTGTTTGCCATCGCCATGAACTGATAAAATTTTTTTCTCTAATAATTGCCTGATAAAAATACTAATAACACCACTTTCCCAACTAGCATCTTGCCTAGGACCATAAACATTGGCTAAACGCAATACTATATAAGGCAAACCAAAACGTTCTTGATAAAATTCTAAATATCTTTCAATAGTTAATTTAGCCTCTCCATAGGGTGATAAAGGTTTAGCTGGCTCGGTTTCGGGTGTAGGAATTAAGGAGGCATCGCCATAAATTGCTCCGCCGGTAGAAACGAAAATAAATTTTTTAATCCTCGTAGCTTTTGCCGCCTCCAAGACGTTAATGGAACCCAAAACATTAACCTCTGCATCAAATAATGGCTTAGCTAAAGAAACTGGCACACTAGCCTGCGCCGCTAAATGAAAAATATATTGCGGCTTAATTTTATTAATTAAACGAGGTATAGTTTTAGCTCTAATATCGGCTTTAAAAAATCTAGCACGCCTGTTAACATTCTCTTTTTTACCGGTAGTTAAATTATCAATAACCGAAACATCAAAATTCTCCGCTATTAATTTATCAACCAAATGAGAGCCGATAAACCCGGCGCCGCCTGTAACTATAACTTTATCCATAAGTTCTAAATTAGATTCTGATTTTAAAATGCTTTCTTAATTCTGCTACCTTATCTACTTTCTCCCAAGTAAAAGCTGGCTCTGTTTTACCAAAATGACCATAAACTGCGGTTTGGCTGTAAATTGGCCGGCGCAAGCGAAGGTAATCAATAATACCGTGTGGTGTTAAAGGGAAATGTCTAGAAATAAGTTTAGCGATTTTATCATCTGCTAATTTGCCAGTGCCAAAAGTATTAGCATTAACTGATAAAGGATCGCTTTGGCCAATCACATACGCTAACTGCACTTCGCATTCAGAAGCAAGACCTGAAGCTACAATATTTTTAGCTATATAACGCGCCATATAACTAGCTGACCTATCTACTTTGGAAGGATCTTTGGCAGAAAAACAACCGCCGCCATGCCTACCCCTGCCACCGTAAGTATCAACAATTACTTTGCGGCCAGTTAAACCTGTATCCGCCTCTGGGCCACCAGTTACGAATCGACTAGTAGCATTGATATAAAATTTAGTTTGCTGATCAATTAATTTACCTACCACTGGTTCAATAACTTTAGCTAAAATATCTTGATGTAAACGCTTGAGTGATACTTCTGGATTGTGCTGGGCAGCTATTACTACATTAGCTAAACGAACTGGCTTATTGCCGCGATATTCTACAGCCACTTGTGTTTTACCATCTGGACGTAAATATTTAATAATTCCTTGATGTCTAACTTGCGCCAAACGCTTGGCTAATTTATGCGCCAACATTATAGGTAAAGGCATTAGTTCAGGTGTTTCTCTACAAGCATAGCCAAACATTAGCCCTTGGTCTCCAGCACCTAATTTATGATGGCTTCTCACTACTCCTTTTTTAATATCAGGACTTTGCTCATGCAAAGAAACTAATACCCCGACATCTTCCCAATCTAAGCCATAATCGGGGTTGTTATAACCAATACATTTTAATACCTGCCGCGTTACTTTTTGCACATCACAAAAACCGTGTGTAGATACCTCACCACCGACTACAATTACCCCAGCAGTGGTAAAGACTTCAATGCCAGCTCTAGTATAAGGGTCTTGGCGTAATAAATCATCCAAAATAGCATCGGAAATCTGGTCGCAGATTTTATCCGGATGGCCTTCGGTAACTGATTCAGAGGTAAAAATAGAAAAATCAGCCATAAATTAAAGTTTGGCTTCTAAACCTAAAATATTACGATGAGCTTTAAGATAATCAATAGTCCATTGCAGCCCTTGAGTAAAAGACACTAAAGGAAACCAACCTAACAGCTCTCTCGCTTTAGTAATATCTGGTACACCTTGCTTTACTATATAAGACGGTATTTGGGAATCTACTTGAATTTGCGAATGTGAATTGGTTAAAGCAATAATTTTGTTAGCCACCTCGCCTATCTCATGAGGTTCTGTGTTGCCTAAATTAAATATGCCTGTAACTTCTGTTTCACTTAATTTGATTAAACCTTCAACTATATCGGATACATAACAAAAAGTAGCTAAAGATTTTAATGAACCATAAATTATTAATGGTTCATTAAGTAATGCTTTCATTACAAAATCAGGAATTAAACGGCCGTCATTGACTTTAAGCCTAGGGCCATAAGTATTAAAAATGCGAGCTATTTTCCAGTCAACTTTACGCTGTCGGCCATAATTAACCACCAAACTTTCGGCAAATCTTTTTCCTTCATTATAACAACTTCTCTCACCCACTGGATTAATAAATCCCCAATAATCTTCTTTAAATGGTTGGTGGTCACCCGGTTCTCCATAAATAGCAGAGGTGGAAGTATGAATAAATTTAGCACCGTATTTTACTGCCAGAGCTAACAAATTTTCCGTCGCATAAGCATTAGCTTGCAAGGTTTCCAAAGGAAATTGGTAGTACTCTTTAGGCGAAGTGGGACAAGCCAGATTAAAAATTTTCTGTATTCCTTGATATTTTACCTTAAATCTTTCTATCTCAGGCAAAGACTCTAAATCTAATGTTTCTCGTAAATCGTGTTTAATAAATTCAAAATTGCTTTTTTGTAATAACAAATCAATATTTTCCTCCCTACCGGTAATAAAGTTATCAACACAAATAACATTAGCAGATGAGAGCAAAGCATCGCATAAATGAGAACCAATAAAACCAGCGCCACCTGCCACTAAAACATTTGGTTTGTCTAAAATTTGTTTATATGCCATAAGCTTTATTGTTAGTTAATGAAACTAAGTCTATTCTACTGAATTTTACTGTTTTTTTCAAATATGAGAAAAAACCAAAGGCTAGCATATAACCATCAAATATTCTTAGACTGATTTAATAACTATATTTCTAAGATTAGAGATTTTAACTGATCGGCTAAAAATCTCTACAAATAATTTTACCAAATAATTCTAGCTGGTTTAAAATAAAAACCACCAAATTTTAAAATAATCCAAAATTCGTTTAACCAACCTTTATTAAATTAACTGGCTGTTATTATCTTTTGGTTGTGGTGAGATAAAAAAATAAATTTTTTAACCACCAAATAATAAATAATTAGAGCAACCGCGTTAGAAAATAATTTAGCCAAAACATCAGGCCAAAAATAAAAAGTAGTCAACCACCATAATCCAGCTTGAATTAGTCCTAAATAAATAATAGAGATAACAAGAAATTTTAAATAAACTTTAAGCCAAGGCATAGTTGAACGATCAAAAGTCCAATGATAATGCCAAAGAAAATTATGAAGATTGGCTAAAAAAATAGCTATAATATTAGCCCATAAATAATTTTCCTGCCACCAGCTAAAACCACGAGTTAAACCTAGATAAATAGAATAATCAACAATTACCCCAACTAAACCAACTGCGACAAATCTAAAAAAATATTTATCTTTAACTAAAGTTAATAGTAAAAAAAACATGCTGTTTATTTAAACACAGCTACGTCAAGACCGCCACGAAATTTTTTATCACCAACAAAAAACTGTAATTTAACATTGCCTTCTTTATTAAAAATTCTTAAATGCGGACCGCCGCCAATACCAGCAGTGGTAACTATCTCCTGAAAACCATCTCCATCAACATCCCCGATACTCATATTCACGCCTCCAAAAAAATTTTTAGCATAAGCCCAAAACTGACCAATTAAATCTCCCTGGTTATTAAATAAACGCACTAAGGAATTGCCGCCTTTACCATTTGCTACAGCAATCTCTCCAAAACGATCGTTATTAATATCACCGATAGCTAAAAATAACCCGCCAGTTCCAACGGTTACACCCTTTAAATCAAATAATCTTTTGCCACTGTGAGTTAAAATCCTAACTGGCAATTTACTGGCTACTTGCGGAGCGATAATTATTTCAGCCCGGCCATCATTGTTTAAATCGCCAGCCGCTATATTTAAACCATTACTATATTCAGTATCATATGGTAAAAATTGATAAAGTAAATTACCATCACCATCAAATATTCTAACCGTCGCTACCGCTTTACTACCCGTTGCCATAATAATCTCATCTTTTTTATCGCCATTAATATCAGCTACAGCCAAACTAACACCTCCATGATATAACTCCAGAAAAGCCATAAATTCATACAACAACACTCCGCGTTGATTAAAGATTCTAATATGCGGACCGCCGCCGGTGCGTGGCGCTGTCACAATTTCCATCCGACCATCACCATTAATATCACCCGCCGCCACATTAACTCCAGAGGTAAAATTTGGATTATAAGCTAAAAAAGAATTTATTTGCTCGCCTGAATAATCATAAATCTGCACCTGTGGTTTAGCGCGAGAAAGAGGTGTTACCACTAAAGGACTTTTTTTAATAATTTGCATTCTATCAGCCAGAGCAAAAGCTGATTGTATATTCAATCTTCTGCCTATCATTTTACTAAAAGATGGATTAATATTATCAATCACATCACCTGAAGCAATAATTACATCTCGTAATTGAGAGGGGCTTAAATAAGGATAAACAGCTTTTAATAAAGCTAGGGCGCCAGACACCATTGGTGCAGCCACTGAAGTACCGGACCAATACCCGCCATAAGCATCTTTAAAGGCCTCTTTGGTATTATCTTGAAATTGGGTGCTAAAAATTTTTACTCCTGGTGCGCTTACATCAATACAACGAGAACCATAATTAGAAAAATCAGCCAACTTGTCATCAGCAGTCACCGCCGCCACACCAATAACTTGATTCTCGCCGTTAAAACCGTCATCACAAACCGGATATTGCGGCCGGTTATCTAAATTAATTCCCGCGCTTTGTTCTGTACCTGACGCTGCTACCACTAAAACCCCTGCCTGATAAGCATTTCTAATGGCTTCCTCTAAAATAGGATCAGAAAAAGGTCCAACGAAACTTAAATTAATAATATCAGCGCCATTCGCCACTGCATAATTTATAGCTCGCGCAACAGTTACGGTATTACCAACACCTTTAGCATCTAAAACCCGCAAAGGCATCAATCTAGCTGTCCAGGATACGCCAGTTACTCCCTGAACATTATTGCCAACCGCCGCGGCCACACCAGCTACTACCGTACCATGCTGCATAGCTAGCTCTGTCCAACCAGCTTCAAATTTCGGTTTCGGATCAGGAAGATCATTAACGAAATCCCAGCCATATTGGTCGTCAATAAAACCATTTTTATCATTATCAATTTTATCACCCGGCACCTCCCAAGCATTAAACCAGATATTCGGTTTTAAATCAGCATTATCAATATCAACTCCTGAATCTAAAATAGCAATCACCGGGCGTAATTTTAACTGCTGCGCCTTTTCCCAACCAGCCGCTGCTTTGATTTGCTCTAAATAACTTTTTTGATATTGATATCCTAAATCATTAACTTCTATCAAAGACAAGTGATAGTTTTGTATAGGGTAAACAATTTTAACATTATCGTTGGTATAAATTTTACTTAATGCTTGGCTCAAGCTTTCTTCTTCACTGCACTGATAAAACAAAACCTGATTATCTTTAGTCATAATAGCTAACTCGCAACTAGCAGTATAACCGGCTTTCAGCAAACTTAAGGGAAACGACAATTGACCTAATAAAACAAAAATTACCAATAATATCAAACTCTTTTTTAATTTTTGCCCTAAACTCATAAGTATTGTTTATTATAACAAAATCCTCCGTTTTATTTAACGACGGCTAATTCTTTATCTTACTGCTGTAGCACTTTTTTTACTTTAAGTTGTTTAAGCGAGTTATTTCTGCCTGATATAAATCAGCATATTCAGGCGCTTGTTGCAAAGCTGCTTGCCACTCGGAGATAGCGCCCTGAATATCTCCCTGCGCTTCTAAAAATTTAGCGTATAAAGTTACTACATTAATATCATTGCCTGTCTTAATAAGAGCGTCTTGAAATAAAGCTTGCAAAATTTCTGGTTTTGTTGAAAAACGGTTTTGTTCAAATTCAATTAAGGCTCGCCAATACAAACCATAAGCAGGAGATTTTTCTACAGCTAAACGATAGTTTGTTCTAGCTGTGGCTAAATCGCCTCTTTGCTCGGCAATATAAGCCATAGAATAGTAAGGCACAGGTTCATTAGGAAAAAGAGCGCTGGCTTGGGCATAAATGTCAAAAGATTTCTTTAGTTCGCCTAAAGGATAATACGTAGAGGCTATATCCAACAATAACTGAAATTTCCTGGTTTTATCTGAAAAGGACATTTTTTCTTCTTCAGTTGGCAAGGCGGCTAACTCTTCCTGATCTTTTTTTAAATTATCTAAAAACTTCTGCTTTTGTTCAGCAGGCATTTTCGGCTCAAGATAATCAATCAAGGTTAACGGCTCTGCTGGTTTCAACCTTGCTTTAGGCAAAGATAAATACCACCAAGTTAAACCACCAGCTACTAACAAAAAGAAAATAATAAGCAAAAAGTAAATATTTTTCTTAACTATCATAAAAGTAAGCATAACTAAAATATAAAAATAAATCAAGCTAAATATAAATCCGCCCCGCCGCCAAATGGCGGAGCGGGGACGGATTTAGCTTTTTGACAGAAAGCTAACTGGTATCTTTTAAACTTTTATTGTTTAAAAGATTACTTAGACCAAGTTTCACCTGCTAGATCAAGGTTCAACACCTTGTAGCTATTAGCCCAGTCGCCAGATGACGAAGCATCTTCGTTGACGACGTGCGGGTTAGCAGAGTAATCAGACCAGATAAACTGATACAAAGTACCAGAACCAGTAGCAGCAGCAGCAGTATGCAAGCCCCAAAGGGTTGCGGCTGTAAATGTACCGTTCAAGTATACTTTCGTGCTGTTGTGGGTAGTATCACCAGCTAGATAAAAGCTGACAGAATCGCCTACAGTATCACTGCCGGTCATACGGAAGCCCTGCGGCGTACCGCGGATCAAATAAGTCTTGGTAGTACCAGCTGAAATCAAGGATTCCTTAGTGGTATCCCAAGAAACTGTCAGATCTTCATCATCTTCTAATAAACCAGAAGAGCTCTCAACTGAGTTACCACTTTGATCTTGTATAGTAACGTTGGTACTAACATCAACACCATCTTCATAGAGTTTTAATGACTCCACTTCTAAGGTGTCGACTGTACCACCGTCTGACCAAGTGGTGGTTAAGATAAATTGCTTCAAAGCAATGTCGCCTTGGGCAGAAGCAGTTACAGTGAATTTATATAAATCAGTTGCCGTGCCATTAACCAAAGCTGAAGTATTAGACAAGTCAACATGATTAACAGTCGGAATAGACTTGTAAACATACAACTCATTAGCATTATAATCAGTGGTGGAAGTCGTTATAGTTCCAGCTGAATCATGATACTTCACACGGTCAATTTGAGCTGCGGCATTTGATTGAGAATTTCCGCCGCCTACGCCAATTTGAGCTAAGTTATACTTCACAGTCAAAATCTTGGCAGCAGCCGGAGCTGGATCAATTTTAACATTCAAGCCATAGAAACTGGCTTTGTTGTTGCTACCACTATCGCCGTCATCGCCGACCATATAAGCAGTGCCTAACTTAGTTGAACCATCGTATAGGTCAACACTGTTGATTACTGAAGCAACAGTAGCTGAACTGACAGTAATATCAACCTCATCTATATAATAAGTGTCATTAGTCGCAGTAAAGCGGTAACGAGCAGCTTCTACACCAGACTGGTTACCAGCCACAATGCGATTTAATGGCGAACCGCCATCAAGAGCTATAGTAAGCGAACCAGCGCCAGCGGTAATAGTTTGACCTGAAACCTCTGAAGCAGAAGTAGAGGTGGCTGAAGATGAAGTGGTGTAAGACACGGTTACTGAAGATGTGGCAGTATCTGCAGTAGCATCACCGTCATAAGCAGACGAGGCTATATCAGCATAAATATCCAAAGCTAAAGTCTGACCAGCGCTTATAGCCACATTAGTGGAATAGGTGTTGCTAGTATCAGTAATGGTTGATTTCACTGTTGAAGTGTAACTGCCGAGCACGATATACATATTAGTAATATCGTCAGAAGCGTCAAAAGCATCAGCTACACTATCAAAATCAACTACGACACTGGTAATAGTAGCTCCTTCGGTAGAATTGGCAGAAATATTATAACTACCAATTTTATAAGCATATTTTGGCACGACTACTGTATGACTAGAGTAAGAAGCATTCTTACCAACAGCCAAAGAGCCAGTAGCTACAGTTAAATCATTACCTTCTACAACAGCCGCAGGATATGAACCATAACCCAAAGAAGTCATTCTTTGAACGTTTGACGAACCTTCTACAATTTCAACTTGTAAGGCATCGCTAGCGTCAATATCGTTAGTGGTATCACTATCATAAATATCAGCGCGGACCTCCATTACTCTGGTTTGGCCAGCGTTAACAATGAATGAAGAACCAAAGGTGTATTCAGTATACGCTTGAGTAGCATCGCCGTCGCCCGCTATAGCAGCGGTCGAACCAACTTGTACGCCATCAAGATATATAGCGCCATTACGCAAAGTATAAACGCCATCTGGACCAGAAGTATCATCATCGTCAGTGGTAACGTTATTGGTTTCATCAATTCTCAACTTCAAATTCTCAACCTTCATATTTTCGCCAAAGGCCTTGACATCAAATTTAGCCAAAGTTACGCCAGCGGCGTCTTTAACCACGTTACCAGAAGGAGAATCAGTTCTCTTGGTAAAGGTTAAAGAACCTGTGTCAATAGTTTGAGTGCCGCTGGTGCGAGCAGAGAAGGAAGAACTATTAGCAGTAGCCAAAACCGGCTGATTATACTCGCTATCAACAAATAAAGCATCACCAGTAGTTCTTAAGCTAAAGCTAAAGTTACGGTTAGCTCCAGAAAGAATATCACCAACCATCTTAATGGTGCGAGAACCGGTTTCTAACTTCTTAGGGCTGGCTGACAAATCCCACATCACATAACCGTTGCTATCTAATGATGGCTGCATATCGCCAACCATCTCTCCATCAACAAATAGCTTAAAGTTGCCCAAGTCAGTATTATAAACTGAACCAACTTGGCGCAGTTTGAATGATTTCATCCAAACATAGCGATTACCTACAGTTACTATATTCTGCCACATTACATAATTTGATTGAGCAGTAATGGTAGCAGTAGAAGGGGTAGTAGATGAGTTAAAGTCAACCGTCGCTAAAGTAGCAGTGGCTACAGTATGTATATTACCGTTGATAGGGAATGTGCCTACAATAGTAGCGGTAGGACTAGCAACTACTTTAGCAGCTGACTCCAATTTAACACCAACGGTTTGACCAGAAGTACCAGTAGCAATATTGGCTTTCACCGCAATTGTCTTGCTGCCACCAGCAGGCAAGGTAAAGATACCAGCAGCGTCATTGAAATTAATATTTCCAGATGACACTGAAGCGGCATCGGTTAACCTTGAATTACCTTCATAAAGGTAAACAGAACTTGGCGTGGAATCAGCTGAAACACCAATTCTCTTTAAATTGACAGTTGTTATCTTGACTTCGGAAGAACCGCCGTTGGTAAAGGTAAAGTGAGCTAAATCAGCAATAGCTTGACCAGCTACCACAGTTGAAGAAGCTGGGGTGTCGGCAGCTAAGCTAACCGTCACATCACCAGTGGCTACAGCTACTGAACTACCAGCCACATTAGTTAAGCTTGGCTCTTTTTTGGTAATAGAAGAACCATCAGCATAAGTAATGTCAGTGGTGACGACGAACTTAGACTGGAACAAATTAGCAGTCATAGCAGCTTCAGAAGCTATTGGCCGCTTAACATTTCCGCTATCAATATAGTAAACCTGACTGGAGTTAGCATACTTAATCAAAGTACCAACTGGGTGATAATCAGAAGAAATAGGAGCACCTACTGTATAGTATGGGAACAAATCATCGCGTAGATCAATGACTTTCTTGTACCACTCTGCCCCGTAGAGCTTACTGGCTCTGGCTTCGCTGTCAATCCAACGGAGTACACCGTTTTCTACAGCGTAGACTTTCGGGTCAGTAGTGATTTTAACTAACCAAGTACCAGGTCGTACCTTAACGACACCACCAATCTGGATGTTACCTATCTCGGTTGGAGAAATAGTAACGATATTGGAGAAATCAGAATACCAAGTCTTGTAGATATTCTCCATTGGGAAGACATAGCGCTTGGCTCCATCGTAGTAGTACACGCCACGGCAAGGGTCGTTTATACCTGCGCCTACAGCGCACGTCATCTTGATTAAGTCGCCAGCCACTGGAGCCACTGGAGCAGCTAAAGCTACGTTGGCAAATACGCCACCCATGGACCAAACGACTACAAAGATTGATACTGCGATGAAAGTAAAACGTTTTATATTAGACATTTATAATTTTCCTTGTCACAGGAAACTGTGTTGTCGACAAAATATTTTTTAAATTTTGCCTACACAAATTTCCTGCTTTTTAAGTAAAGGAACTCATTCTCCTCCGTTCCTTGCTTGTTAACCAAACAAGGCGGATCGACCTTTGGGTTTGGAGAATTATCCTCACCCACGATTTAAACATTTGTTTTAAAAATCAAACTGCAAATTATTTCATCACCCGCATGGTTTTGGCTTTAATTTTATAAGCCAAAATCCTTCATCAAGCCGCCCATGGGGCAGATAGAAAAGAATGGCTAGTGGTTTTAAAAAACCATCTATTTTGCTTAAGCTTGCCATTCATCTCTTCAGCCAAACAAAGAATTTGGCAAGTAAATCTCGCCAAATCCCATAGGATGTGAAATTACTTGAGTAGATTAATAAAACTGTTTGTTAAAGAATCGTGAGGCAGGTCGTTGCGACCCAATGATTGACGTTTTGGTTTCCGAAACGTTAATCATCGAAGCACAACGGGAAGTACAACGGAGTGAAATCTAGGAGCTATACTCTAAGGTTTAGAATTCTTTCATTTGTCATTCCGAATTTATTTCGGGATCTATTTTGGATGCTGAACCAAGTTCAGCATGACAGTTTAACTAAGAACTAATAGCTAGAAACTAGGAACTTAATTATTATCAGAATCTAGGATTTCTTGACTAGTATTGTTTAACTCGCTTGGCTGTACTGGTTGTGTTTCAAGGTCTTCTGTTTTAACCCCCTCTCCCTCTATCGCCTGATCTTCCGCGCCTTTAACCTCACCAGTTACTTCTTCCACTTCGTTTAAAACCTTTTCGGTTTTTAAAGTAATGGTTTCGCCTTCTTTAACTTTTTCTAAAGCTAAAGTAAACTCTTTTTTTTCTAAAAGTTCCTTAGCTTCGGCTAAAGTTTTAGAAGCTTCTTCACCAGCATCCTGCGCTCCTATTATTTGGCGCTTAGATTCAATAACGACGCGAGCTACTTGTTTCTGGCTAATCGGCAACTTATCTATTTTGGATTGTACAGTAGATAATTTTTGTTCTACTTTATTAATCTCTTCAGATAAACGCTGCGTTACTGCGTTTTGCGGCTCCTGATCTTTAACATGTAAATTTACTAGAACGGCTAAAGCTTTGTCTCCTAGCGTTTGCGTTAATTCTCTGGCTGTTTGATAAACTTCTCTATCTTTGCTGGGCACTACCACTTCATTTAACTCGCGCTCAAAATTATTTATTGACTGGTCATATAAATTAGCTAACTTAATCGAAGTGCTGCTAGCTTCAAAATTAACTTGAGCAAAAGATAAATTAATATTGTAATCCCGAAGTACTCTGGCTTGTTCGTTGTCACCAATAGGTAGCCGCTTTAATTCAGCAAGCCGCACACTTGCTAAATGTAAATAATAAGCTCCTTGGCTGGCGGCATCTTGCTTTAAAGTCAAAGTTATTTTCTCTTGCCAACGTTTAACCGGATATAACCAGTCACCTGGCAAACTGGAAGCAACAGCCTGATTAATTGGCACCGTCATCACTAGTAAAAATAAAATGGTAGCCAAGGATACAAAAACTGGTTGAGGCACCACGCTTCTAGTTTTCCACCAATAAAACACTAACTTATCTTGCCAGAACCACTCTTTACCTGACTTTTGTTCGGCTAACTGTAAAATCTCCTTTCTGGTTTGATCGCACCACAAAACGGCTGGTTTTTTAATTTCCCGCAAAGATGATAATTGTTTAATTAATTGATTGTCTCGCATTTATTTAAGTAAGCTTTTAAGTTGATTGAGTGCTCGATGTAATAATACTCTAGTAGCGCCTGAAGTTTTATCTAAAATAGCTGCTGCTTCTTTAATTGATAAACCTTCTATATAAATAAGGATAATTACTTCCTGATAAAGAGGTTTTAATTTTTTTAAGGCTTGCTCAATTTCTGCTAAAGTCGCTTGACGTTCTAAATGTACTTCAGTTGTTTCACTATTGTTATCTAATTCTTCTGCTAAATCTTCTAATAATAGTGGCTGCTGCTGACGATAGTGATCGGCAATAAGGTTTCTGGCTACTTGATAAAGATAAGCTCTAATATTTCTAACTTTAATTTCCGTATCACTAGTTAAGCGTTCCCAGACTTTCAAAAAAGTATCACTAGTTAAGTCCTGTGCTATTTCTTCGTTAGCCACTCTAAAGTTAATATACCGAAAAATAGCACTGACAAAAGTATCGTATATTTCCGCATAGGCCGCAGCATCACCATGCCTAATTTTTAAAAGTAATACCTGCTCTTTAATGGTTGTGAGCTTAGACATATAATAAGACTAAAAAATGCTGTAAATGTTACAGTAAACTGGATTTATTTTAATAATTTTACCATCAAAAGGCAAGTCATTCTATTATTATACGCATTATTTAACCTTAATCTTACTTAAAAGAAATTTGACGATTTTACTAGATAAGTATACACTAGTGTAGAAGTATATCTACACGCTTTACTATATGGCAAAATACCATAAAATAAAAATTCAACAATAACTTATCAAAAACGTATAAAATATGCCTAATATAAAATGTGTGCATAAAATATATGGAAGAGCCAATACGCATTTCTATAAGCGAATGTTCAAGACTATTTGGTTTATCTACCAAAACTATTAGACAAGCTATTAAAGCGGGTGATATTACCTATATTGTAGTAAGGGGACGATATAAAATTAATTTTGCCAGTGCTTTAGCTTGGTCACAAACTTCAACTAAAAGAAAGAATAAATTACAAAAAAACGGGATTGGAAAATTTGTTGACCAATGGAAAATCACCAACCGTAAATATTCTCCCCATCCGCCTACCACTTATTGAATAATTTGTAGTTGGCAATTATAACGCGTCATACTGAACTTGGTTCAGCATCTAAACAGAGCCTGAAATAAATTCAGGGTAATAACGTGGATGTTCGGAATGACAACATCCAGCTTCTATCCGCCTAAGGCGGACTGGTTTTCAGTTTCTAATAATACTAAAGAACTAATGGCTAGGAACTAGGAATTAACTTTCAATTTCTAGTTCTAGCTTCCAGCTTCCCAGCTTCTAACTTCTATTTCTCTACGCTAGTACCACTTATCTTATCCAACGTAACCGATAAATCTATTTCTTTACCAGAACGCCAAACTCTTAAATTAACTTTAGTGCCAATTTTATAAGACTGTAATAAATAAGCCAAGCTTCTTGTTCCAGAAACTCTATCTTTTTCTATATAAAGAATAACGTCATTAGCTTTTAAGCCTGCTACGCTGGCTGGACTTTTACTAACCACTGCTGATTGATTGCCAGTACTCACCAACCAAGCGCCCCCTTCTGGTAATTCTGTTTCTTTGTTAGTAAACGGCAAAACGCTATTAAGCAGCGCATAATTTACGCCTAGATAAACCCGCTCTATTGTCCCTTTGGTAAATAATTGATCTATAGCTTGGTCTATAATTTCCAAAGGATAAATAATTTCTACGCCCGCTGTACTTTGTCCAGCCAAACCTATTACTTTATTATCTAAACTATAAACCGGTGCGCCCAAGTACTGATCGGGTAAACCACTATCCAGTAAAATTATGTCTGATAATTCTTCTGACTTTTTAATTAAACTACTATTATTTTTAATTATGTTAAGCGGCAGCAAAGCTGATACTCTTCTAACAGCCAAACCAACCTCCTCCCCCTGCCCTAATATACCTTGAGCTACAACTAAACTACCTTGGCTTACTTCATTAAGACGACGGAAAGCGGTTGGTGTTAAACCATCAGCTTCTACTTTTAAATAAATAAAAGGTGCAGCTGGATCCTTAACCACACGCTTAACTGGACGCAGTTTGCCATCTAGTGTGGTTACAATATAATTTTTATTAATATCGGTTATCACTTGGTTGGTTGTTACTAACCAACCATCGCTAGATAATACTAATCCCAAACCCAAAGCTTTGTTAACTAAATAAACATCTTGCCAAAGTGGTGTTTTCTCAGATACAGTCTGGCTGGAAAAAATTATCACTGCTGATGAAGATAAACCACGCATATCAGACAACAAAGTGCTTTCCTTATCAGTAACAACAGTAGTAAAAGTTGGTTGAACTATGGTAGAATGCAAAGGTAAATACAAACTAAATAATAATAAACCAGCAAATAAAACTGCTGCTACTAGTAACCAAAGCCACAAACTACTTAACCAAATACCAGATTGCTTATTTTTTGGTTTAGCAAAACTAAGACGGGTATTACGCTCTTTGTACATTTCCCTAATTTCCTGTTCAAAATTATCAGTTTTGTTATCTTTGTCTGTCATATATATAAATTAAAACCAACGCGCTGACCAAATAAGCAGCGCGGTCATAATAATTAAAGCTATTAAATATCTTATTAGTTGGCGACGACTGATTACTAAACCTGATTCATACCAAATAAATAAAAATAATAATAAAAAGGCTGTGGCTTGCAACCAACCTATTAAATAAAAACTAGCAGGTAGCCACAAGGTGGTAATAAATATCTCTAACTGCACCAAAGTTAATACTATAGCATAAGGCCAATGTTCACGGAAGGTCCAAGCGGCTGTCCACCATAAAGAACCGACTAAAAATATTAAAGCTAAAAAGTAAAATAAAATAATCAGCCATAATTTAGTGCCTAACAATACTAGCCAGGCTACGGCAGTAACACCTAAAAAGAAAAATACCAACCAACAAATTATACTGGTTGGTATTAAACCAGCGCCACTAACTGCACCAAAAATATGTGATTGGTTGGCAAGCCAAGAAGATAGATACCACCAAGTAATAATTATCTGTAAAACCAAAAACAGAACTCGATAAATATCATTAGTTAATAATAAAAATACTGGCCAAGAACTAAACCAAAAAGCTGCTAAAGCCACCCAGGGCCAAATAACTTTGCTTATTCTCTCGCCTGGCTGCCACCACCACCAAATCACTAAAATTGCCAACAAAATATAAAACCAGCCAGCATAAGAAAAATTTATATTGCGCCAAACTAAAACCGGCGGCAAAATAACTGCCAAACTAATAATATAAGGCATCAACTTATTTGACATATTAAAGGCTGGAGTCAAAATCACTAGCTAATTTAGATAACTCTCTTTGCAGTGAGGTGCTGGTAATATTTTTACTTTTTATTTTTCCTGCTAAAACATTCTCCCAGGAAGAAAGCTTTAATACCATCTGTAAATGCCAATCACGATATTGGGCCGGAACCTTTAAAGCTAAGATTTTGTTTTTAATAGCCGTGATTTGCACTAAATCTTGAGTAGTTACCTCACGAGTTAAAAGTGGTGCCAATAATACTAGCTGCTCGAAAACAGACTTTATATAAACTTGCTCTTGTTGATACAAAATATCTGCCAGATGACCATCGCGAGTATTGCTACTAGAACGCTGACCAACCGCTAAAATAAAAAATAAGATTATCATTAAAGCGGCAAAACCAGCAGTAATTAGCCATAATTTTTTATTAGTTGAAAAGATAGTAATCATACATCTATTTTAACTAAATTATAAATTTTAGCCAATTAAAGAACTAGATTTTAGCTCTTGCCAAGTTTGTTTCACCTCATCCCAAGTATAAATATGCAAAGTTAAGGTTTGTTCTTTCTCATCATAAACATATTCCACTGAAGCGGAACTACCTATACGTTTAGAATAATGGATTTTTTTATCAAGTATCACTGGTTTCTTAACTAATTCTAATCGCGTTTTACCAGAAGGACCTAAGAATTCAATAAACTCTCGACTCCCCGGCCCCGACTCCAAAGTTTGCTCCCCTTCTTGTAAAACTTTAAATTGGCTCTTGGTTTTATTTTTTAATTCAAGCCAGCGTTCGTAAGTCATAAGATTAGAAATTAGAATCAGTCCGCCTTAGGCAAATTAGAAGTTAGATATTTTCTCCCTTTTAAACTCTCTGGTAAATAATCTTGCTCTATTGGCTCATCATAATCTGGATTATATTTATACCCTTTGCCATAACCAACTTGCTTCATTAATTCTGTAGGTGCGTTGCGTAAATGCAACGGTACTCCTTCATTAATAGTATTTAAAACATCCTCTTTTACTTTACCATAAGCTACGTAAAGCGCGTTAGACTTAGGTGCTCGAGCTAAATAAACTACCGCTTGCGCCAAAATAACATTGCATTCTGGCATACCAATAGAATGTGTGGCCTGAAAAGCTACTGTAGCCTGGACTAAAGCATTAGGATCTGCCAAACCTATATCTTCAGAAGCAAAACGAATAAGACGCCTAGCAACATACAAAGGGTCCTCCCCTGCTTCTAACATTCTTCCTAACCAGTAAAGCGCCGCGTCAGCATTTGACCCGCGTAAAGATTTATGTAAGGCGGAAATTAAATTATAATACTCTTCACCCTGCTTATCATATAAAAGATGAGTGCGTTGTAAACTTTGCTTAATTAACTCATCAGTAATTTTAGCTACCCCATTAAGCGTAGTAGATTTCACAGCCAGCTCTAGAGTATTTAAAGCCACCCTAGCATCACCAGAAGCTAAGCTAGCCAAATGAGGTATAATTTTTTGCGCGCCCTCCACTTTAATTTTTCCTAAACCAACCTTCTTATCCTGCAATGCTCGCTGTAAAATTTTAGTAATATCTTGGGTTGATAAAGGATTTAATATCACTACGCGGCAACGTGATAATAATGCCGAGATAACTTCAAAAGAAGGGTTTTCAGTAGTAGCGCCGATTAAAGTCACTGTGCCTTTCTCTACATAAGGCAATAAGGCATCTTGTTGCGCTTTACTCCAGCGGTGAATTTCATCAATAAATAAAATAGTTTTAATGTTGTGAAACTTGCGTCGTTCTAGTGCTTCTTTTATTTCCCGGCGCAAATCATCTAAACCAGACGATATGGCTGGCAGTTGTACAAAAGTAGAGCGGGTAAGACGAGCGATTAACTTAGCTAAAGTAGTTTTACCGCTTCCCGGCGGTCCCCAAAAAATAAGTGAAGGTACTTCGTCTTTATCAATCAAATTTCGTAAAGGAGTACCTTTACCCACCACCTCTTCTTGCCCTAAAAAATCAGACCAGTTACTAGGTCTTAACCTTTCTGCTAGGGGTGCCTCTCGAGTTGTATTTCGATTTAAACTATAATCAAACAGGTCATTATTTATTAGTGATTTAACTTTCATAAACAATTCTATTTTATCATTACTTCACTAATTTTAACAGCAGATATAAAGTATATCTAAAATATGTTAAAATACATTATATTTAATCAATTATCATTAAATCTATGACTGAATTTGAAAATAACAATCAAGAAATAGTTAAAGAATCAGCTAAAGAAGTGGCTGATAGATATATTGACAAATGGCTCTATAGTTGGGAAGCTGAAAAAAATAGTAGTAACCAATCATCTTTAGGCCGAGTAGTTTTAGATTGTCTGGAAGCAGAGCGGCCTAAGCGTAATGAGCTAGAAATGCTGGAATTAATTCATATGTTGAGAGAAAGTATGAATGAAAAAATAAAAGAACTAAGCCCTCAAATAGAAGAGCAGATTAAAAACGCTATCGCACACTTAAGCGAGGCTTACAACGAATTTAAATCAATTAAAAAAATATAAATTTCAAAGCCAAACCTAAGGAATTCTATCTGCCAACAAGCAAGATTTGCTATATTTAAATTAGTCGCAATTAATGAACGAAATGCGAATTTTTTAGTATTTCAAAAAATCAAAATTTGACAATCAAAATTAGATTTTATACAATATCAATAAGTATTGATATAATTAACATTGATTAAGCTATGAAACCAAAATGTTGCAACAATAAAAAATCTCTCGCCGAAATTTCGCAAGTCGCCGATTTTTTGAAAATCATAAGTGAGGAAAACCGCTTAAAAATATTTTGTTTGCTTAAAGAAAATGAAAGGTGTGTTTGCGATATTTGGCAATACCTTGGTTTAGCCCAAAATCTTGTTTCACATCATCTAAAAGTATTAAAAGATTTTGGGCTGTTAGCGGCAAGACAAGAAGGATTAAAAGTCATTTATTCAATCAACAAAAAGGTTGTAAAAAAATATTTAAAATTATTAAATAGATTTTTATAAAAAACTATGACAATCAAAATTTTGGGCTCTGGCTGCCCTAATTGCCAGAAATTAGAACAGAACGCTAAAAAGGCGGTAGAAGAACTGAGATTGAAAGATGTAAAAGTTGAACACATTTATGATATTGACAAAATCGTGGAAATGGGCGTGATGGCAACGCCAGCCATTGCTTTTGATGAGCAAATTAAAGCCACAGGCAGAATTCCTGATGTAGAAGAAATAAAAAGCTGGCTTAAATAACTTTATGAAAAAAGAAATCAATATCTTTATTTTTCTTGTCGGCTTGTTTTTATTGTTTTACTTTATGCCGATGAATTCAGCTTTATTTACTGGCGCTATCTTGTCGGGATTTAAGCTTTTAAACGAATATGCCAGCCAGCATGTTTTGACCTGTCTGGTGCCGGCCTTCTTTATCGCTGGCGCAATTTCAGTGTTCGTTAAGAAGGACTTCGTTTTACGCTATTTGGGCGGACAGGCAAAAAAATATATTTCTTATTCTTTAGCTTCAATTTCCGGTTCTATTCTGGCCGTTTGTTCTTGCACAATTTTGCCGTTATTCGCCGGTATCAGAAAAAGAGGCGCGGGTCTTGGTCCGGCAATTACCTTTTTATTCTCCGGGCCGGCTATAAATATCGCCGCCATATTTTTGACTATGTCGGTTTTGGGATTAAAAATTGGCTTAGCCAGAGTTCTTTCCGCTGTCTCTCTTTCAATTTTAGTTGGTCTTTCAATGCAGGCCATTTTCAGAGAAAAAGTTGAACAAGGCGGATTATTTACAGAAGAATATAAAGAAATAAAAATCGGAAAAAAAGTTTTAATTATCTTTTTTATAGCCATGGTCGGCATTTTGATAGTCAATGGTTTACAGATTGATAAAATGATCAAATTTAGCTTGATGATTTTATTGGCTTTAATTACGGCTGGTATTGCTATTTTCAAATTTCAGAAAAATACGACCAAAGAATGGCTCAACGAAACTTGGTCGTTTACTAAAATGCTTTTGCCGATTTTATTTATCGGTGTGTTTGTGGCCGGGTTTATTATGCCCTTTTTACCGGAAAGTTTAATTGTTAAATTGGTCGGTTCCAATTCGATTTTTGGTAATTTAGTTGCAGCTATTTTTGGCGCTTTTATGTACTTTTCCACCCTGACTGAAATTCCGATACTTCAAGCGCTGATTACTAAAGGAATGAATCAGGGACCTGCTTTGGCTTTGCTTTTAGCCGGCCCTTCTTTAAGTTTGCCTAACATGCTGGTTATCAGAAAGGTTTTAGGCAATAAAAAGACAACGGTTTATGTTTTGTTAGTTATCTTTTATTCCACTGTTGCTGGACTGATTTTTGGCAACTTAATTTAATGTTATGCAAAAGAAAATCATCGTTTTAATTGTTGGGGTTGCCATTATCGGAACAATATTTTTTATGGCGAAAAATGGAAACAAACCAAAAGTGTTAATAATCAAACGACAAAAAACCAGGAAGGATTGCCGATATCCACAGCAAAAATTTCAACTGAAAAAATTTAAGTCGTCCATTTTCACGCCACCCAACAATGCTGATCTTGCATTACGGTCGGCGAATACGCGTTAAAAACAATCAAAGAAAAATTTCCGGAAGAATATAAAAACGGCACAATTGTTTTTAAAGACATTAACGGCGAATTACCGGAAAATAAAGACATGGTTGCGAAATATCAAGCCAGAGGGTCATCGCTTTTTGTCAATGCGATCACGGCAGGGAAAGATAATATTGAGGAAGATGTTACGGTGTGGCGTTTGGTTTCCAACGAAAACCAGTTTATCAGTTATTTTCAAAACAAGCTCAATAAACTTTTAGGAAAATGATATGGATTTTATAAATTTCTTGATCGACAATTACAATATTCCCATTTTAACCGCTTTTCTTTTGGGCGTGCTTACTTCAATCAGTCCTTGCCCGCTTGCCACTAACATCACTGCCATCGCTTATATTTCCAAAGAAATTAAAACCGCTAAACATACTTTGCTAAACGGAATTTTTTATACACTCGGGCGAGGAGCAAGCTATACTATTTTGGCTACCCTCATTTATTTTGGTTTATCTTCTTTTCAAATTTCAAACATTTTTCAAAATTGGGGCGATAAAATTTTGGGTCCGATTTTAATAATCATTGGGTTGATAATGTTTGGCGTAATCAAAATCAATCTTGGCAATGGCGGAGAAAGAATTGAAAAAATAAAACTAAGGCTTGCGCAGAAAGGATTTATAGGCTCTTTTCTTTTGGGTGTTCTTTTTGCTTTAGCGTTTTGCCCTTATAGCGGAGTTTTGTTTTTTGGCGTGCTTATTCCTCTTGTTTTAAAATCAACCGAAAGTCTATTGCTTCCGCCAATTTTTGCTTTTGGCACGGGATTGCCTGTAATTTTATTTTCTTTTGTTATCGCTTTTTCCGTCCAAAAATTGAGAAAAGTTTTTCAAATTATGCAGAAAATTGAAAAAATAATGCGCTATTCCGTGGCCACAATTTTTCTTTTGGCAGGTGCATATTATACGCAATATCTTGTAAAGTTTTTAATTAACATTAACTAATAAAACTATGTCTTGTTCATGCCAACCAAACAATCAGCCGACAAATAATCCACAATTTGATAAATGGCACGGAATTGACCGGGCATCTATAGATTGGCAGCCGGAAATTAACGAATCAAAATGTATCGGTTGCGGATTATGTGCCACCACCTGCGGGCGAAAAGTGTATAAATTTGATTACGAAAAGAAAAAATCAAAAGTAGTAAATCCGAAAAATTGCATGGTCGCTTGCCAAACTTGCGCCAATCTTTGCCCAGTTTCCGCGATTGCTTTTTCCAAGGGCGAGACAACGAGAGAAAAAGCGCAAAAAATAGTCAAAGAAAAAACTATTTTGCCAAAAATTAAGGTAGAATTAGAAAATAAAAAAGATGAATTAAAATTTTAATTATTATGAAAAACAAAATAATAATACCTACAATTTTGTTTATCGCCGTTCTGATTTTTTCATTCTTTGTGCTTTCGCAGGAAAAAAATAAAAATCAAACAAATGAAACGACGGCAACAGAAAACCAATCAGTAAGTCAGATTATTCTTTTTTATGGCGACGGCTGTCCACATTGCGCGATTGTTGAGGAATACATCAAAGAAAATCGTATTGGTGATAAAATTTCTTTCGTTCAAAAAGAAGTTTATTACAATCAAAACAACGCTAAAGAATTGGAAGCTAAAGCGAAAATTTGCGGATTGCCAACCGATTCAATCGGCGTGCCTTTTCTTTGGGACGGTGAAAAATGCTTGATTGGCGATCAAGATATTATCAATTTTTTTAAGCAAAAAACCAATGGGCAATAACATGAAAAAAATATCAACTTATCTTTTATCTATTTTCGCGATTAGTTTTCTTTTCGCCAAAAAAACATTGGCGGTTTGCCCGATTTGCACAATTGCCGTTGGCGCTGGAGTCGGGCTTTCCCGCTGGCTCGGAATTGACGACGCAATAACCGGGCTATGGGTCGGCGGGCTTATTGTTTCTATGATTACTTGGACGGAAAGCTGGCTGGAAAAGAAAAACATCCGCTTCAAAGGCAGAATTTTTATAAATATTTTAGGATATTACGCTTTGATAATTATCCCGCTTTATTATTCCGGCATTATCGGCAATCCGCTCAATACTTTATGCGCCTGCGGATTGGATAAACTGCTTTTTGGAATTATCGCAGGGAGTTTAGCTTTTTGGTTTGGCGCGAGCTGGTATTTTCATTTGAAAGAAAAAAATAATGGCCACGCTTATTTTCCGTTTCAAAAAGTCGTTATGCCTGTTTCGCCTCTGATAATTTTAAGCATAATTTATTATTTTTTAACCAAATAGCAATATGAGCAACACAAACAACCATCAAAATCCAATAAAAAATCTCAACGAATTTATCCAAAAAGTGGACGAAATGAAAAAGCAGGAAAAAATGGATTTATCATCCGACCAGGATTTAAGCATTGCCATAATGAACCTTGTCAGCATTGAAGAGCATTTCTTTTTTACCGGCGCCAAGCTCGGCAAAACCGAATACTACGATATGATCAAAGATGTGCGTGAAATGAGAAAAGAACTGCTTAAAAAAATCATCAAAGAATATGAGGGCGAGGTTTGGTGCATTTCCAAACATTTACTCGCCGCTTCAATGCGACTTATGGAAGTTGGGACAAAACAATTAGGAATGGATAGAAAAAAAGAAGCGTATGATCTTTTTGATAAAGCATACAATCTTTATTCACTGTTTTGGGGTCTTAATATGAAGTTGCTTAATGTTGGTAATATTAAAAAGATTGACGACAAAGCGATAAATAAAAATGATACCGAGAAAAAAGGATTTATGGGGAAACTTGGCGAATTAGTTAAAAAAGCAATTGATTGTTGTATTGAGTAGTTATTGCAATAAAAAAACAGGTTTGCACCTGTTTTTTTATTTTAACTAAATAATATTGTTATTGTAACTGACAAGCCAACAAACTGCCCGCAAAATTTGCAATGTTTAGATTGGTCGCAATTACTGAACGAAGCGCGAACCTTTTTTGAGCAAGAATTTCTGCCCTGACGGGCAGAAACCCGCCCCAGCGGCTCGCCAAAATTTCTTTTTCTTTTAATGGGCGCGCGCAAAATTCTTTTTCAATTAAGGAAACAATTTTTGCGGGCTTTGTCTTCCTGCTGACGCAGGAACGAGCCGCTTCCCACCCCAACGCTCGGGCGCGGCGGGATTCCTCCCCCTCATCCCCTCCTCCCGCCGCGCCCTCGCGCAGACGGAAAGATTTTTTGGTTTTGATGGCGGAGAATTCGCAAAAAATTAAGATTCAAGAATGGTTTTTAGATTGTCCAACATTTGCTCGGTTGTCTTTTGGGCAATCTTGCTAATGATTGCCTTGTTGGCAATCCTTTGGAGAGCTGTTTCGGCAAGTTCGTAATCAATTTCAACTGATACTTTCGTACCTGCGCCAGCTTCTTCCAATGTGTATGTCCACGTTGAATCGGCATCTCCGTGGGAAGCGATGACTACCTTGGTCGGCGGAGTATATTCTGTAACTTCCGCTTTTCCTCGCAAGTCAACCCCGGCCATATTGAATCTCCAATCAAACTTTTGGCCAACGCCGTCTTTCTCCGGAAATATATTTTCGTTCTCATTCAAGTTTGGAATAAAGGCAGGGCCATTATGTGGCGATGCCATGTATTCAAAAACCTCTTTGATCGGCTTATTGATTGTGATTGATGATGATGCTTTAGTCATAATGTTTGTTAATTAAGAATTATTTGTGGTTTTTTATCGACCTTTCATCCTTTCATACAGTATAGCATGTTAAACAAAATAATTCTGTATGAATTTTTTAAAAACCACTACTGTTAATTTAGCTTTTTTTGATTCACCTCCTTTCTTAAAGCTAACTATGCTAATCCTCCCCATAATTTTATGGATACGTATTCGTAAATTATTATCAATTTTATAACCCCCGTCGTTATTTTCAATAGATGCCCTTGTGGCAGATGCGGCTTTAGAGAGTGCGTCTGAAATCATTATTTCAGTCACGCCATAAACGAACCAGGTTTTAAAGATGAATACAAAAAAAGCTATCACTGCAATCGTAATCGAAAAAGGCATCGCAGTTTGGAGTGAGTATAAAGCAGCAGCCAAGATTGCGCAGTATGTAACGAGTCCGTTTTGCTTTATCAAAACTGGCCTCTTTTTTGAGAGGGGGAGGACGAAAAAATACGCCGTGAATAAAATAAACAAACTTAATGCTATATAAAAAATCCACATAAATTTATCGTAAAACTGTTGTTAGTATATCAAAATTTAAGGATTACCGACAGAGCAACAATGCTGTATGCAAGTATTATGTAAAAAGAAGTCAGAGATCTATAAGCTTTGACAAAATACAAATTCTCAGTCGCTGTATACAATAAACCAACGATTCCTACCAAAGCCAACGGCAGGAAAAGAATGCTGGTGAATATACCTGACTTTTCAAACAATAGACTGCTTAACGCTGCCATTGCCAATACCAAGAGTACAGCTCCAAGTTTCCCAAATATTTTAGAGTAAGAATCAACTCCTTTTTTTTCTTCGCTTTTCGCGAAAGTTTTACGGCCAAACTCAAAAATATTAAAAAGAAACCAACTGGCGAAAGAGAAATAAACAAACTCTCTCGGTATTTCTGAAAATGGCTTACCGAGTAAGGATACAAATATAGTTACGGAAATTAGGACAACCACAAAAGTATGAGAAACAGCATAAGTCGTTAAATGTGCTCGAAGCCATCTCTTGATAAAAAACTCTTTATACATCACCAGCGAATAACCGACGACAATTAACGCGCTCAAAAACGACCAAAAACCATAGAAACTAAAGAGAATAATTTCTGTGGCCATCAGTATATACGCCGCTTGAATCACTTCATTTTTAGATAAAATTCCTCGCGGCAATGGCCGTTCTGGATGATGGAGTGCATCGGATCCCATATCTTTGACTTCATCGAGTAAACGAAGCTTAAAAAAGAATAAACAAGTTGCCATAGCAAGAGGGAGCAAGTTTAAGATAGCCGAAAAATTAGGAAAGACGCTATGGTTAAAAAATTTCAAATACAAAATATAATGTGCTCCTAAAAATACAAAAATCATCACGGCATAAGTGAGCGGATTGAATCGTTCGTTGATAAACCAAAGCCATTTATGCAGATATTTCATAAAGTTGTTGACGTAAAGCATCATAATTAACTTTGCTATGATGCCGCACATCCATTGGAATCTCATCCATAAAAATTACGGCATCTAGAGGCAGTTTTTCTCTCTTAAAGATTTTGCTGATCTCTCTACGGCATTCTTGCTGATTATTTTTATCAGACTTTCTTAGAGTAATTACTGCTACAATTTGCCGCGCATCGTTGTTTTCAAAATCCAAGTAGGCCGCGTTGGCAACATTGGGTATGTCTTTCAGAAGTATTTCTGGCCGGACCGGGAAAAAGTATTCGCCTCCGCGCTTGATAACATTGTGCTTTCT
>JBBIVB010000007.1:0-26485 GCA_037439965.1 Candidatus Veblenbacteria bacterium
TTCGAGAGAAAAGAAAATTTAATTTTCTCTAATAAATCAGAGTTCGTGTCCGAAACTACGAGTGGGTGCGCGTGGACTTGAACCACGGACCTCTTCATTATCAGTGAAGTGCTCTAACCAGCTGAGCTACGCACCCAATAGCTTATGGTTAATAGTCAATAGTAATTCAACTTCCAAATAAAAGTCGAATAATCAATCGTCAGTATCGTAACAAATTTATATTTATAAATCAAGTCCTTATTTTTTCTAAAGCTTTAGCTTCTTCTATTAAATAATAAATTTGTTGATAATTAAGATGTGTTTGTCTAACCACCTCTTTAGCTTCTGCCCGCGCCAAATCGCTAGCTAGCAAATAACCCACATTAATTAATTTAGCAAAAATAGAGCGATTACCTCCTAATAGTACAGTTAAAGGATAAAGTTGTTTTTGATCTATTAATTTTTCTAAACTATTATCTTCAGGATAATGCCAACTTAAAATTTTTAATCCTACACATTTGGCGTATTGTATAGCATCTTGAGTACATTTGGTATTAGTAGCTAGCCAAACTTCTTGAAAGTTGTTTTGATGATGTTTAGGTTGTTGTTCCCAAGCTTTTTTAATATCTAAAAATCTGGCATAAGTATAAAGAGCAACTTTAACATCAGAATGCATGCCAGGTATATTATGATATTTACATTCAATCATAATATATTGATCGTTTTTTTTAGCTACTATATCCAATTCGTGTGGCACACAGAATCCCTCCAAATGTACATTAGTTTGAGTTTGGTAACCGTAAGCTTCTAAGATCCGACTAATATATTTTTCAAAAATAAAACCAGTAGGTCCTAAATTCATAATCGCCCTTTTAAGATTATAGCGTGCAGCTAATGCTGGTTGTTCTTGTTTTAATTCCCACAAGGTTCGTTTGATAACTTCAGTGGAAGTTGGTTTACGAGATAGGGAGCGAGTAATTTTATCAACAATAAATTGAGCTTTGTCTGGTTGAATACCAATACGTTTCAGTGTTTCTAATAATTTGTTAGAATTAAATAATTCTTTATTGCCTGAGGCTTTAATTAAATACATAACATCTTTATTTTATATCTAAAAAAATATTTAAGCCACCTATAACTTGGGAAAAATTAGAATTTACTATATAATAAAATATATGCATCAATCAACTGCACATTATTTTAAGCAATTTATTTGGCTAGTTTTAGTATTTATTTTATTAGTCAACCCAGCCCAAGCTGGGTTTAGTAAAGTAACAAATTATAAAGATTTTGAGCCTTGGTACTTGGCTAAATATACTAAAGCTAAAACTTTGCCTTTTAAAGCTGCCGTTGTAATAGATGCCTCTAACTTGGAGCCTTTGTATTATTATCAGGAAACGACAGTTCTATCGACTGCTAGTTTAATTAAGTTAGTAACAGCTGGCACCGTAATTAAATTAAACCCTGATTGGTGGCAGAAAATGTCTTTTACGGAAGCTGATAATGAAACTGACCTGAGGCTTTACGTTGGACCTAAAGATAATTTTTCTTTGCTTAAATTAAAGGCAAACGATGAGATAACCTTAGAGCAATCGTTTGCTAGTATGTTGATTGGTTCAGCAAATAATTCAGCTAATCATTTTTCCTATGTTTGGAATAATGATCGTTCAAAATTTATAGAGCTGATGAAGCAGGTTGCTCAAGAGTGGGGTATGACTAGAACCAAAATAGTAGAACCTACTGGTTTATCTTTAGAGAATGTTTCTACAGCGGCCGATTTAGCACGTGCTGGTTGTTATGCTTTTCGAGATTTTATGATTCAGTATTATTCTTCTAAACCAAGCGTTATTTTTACCACTGCTTTGGGTGAGGAAAAAATAGTTGCTCATACTGTTCATATTTTACGTTCTTATCCTAATAGATTTTTTGGTGCGAAAACCGGATACTTAAATGAAACTGGTTATCATTTAGTGGCCGGATTTATCACACCACAAAAAAGGAAAATCTGCGTAGCTATTTTATCTTCTGCTACCCGCGCTGCTTCGGAAAATGTTTTGTTTGATCTAGGTAAGTGGGTAGACAAGATGTACCAATAAATTAAAACCCCCTAATAAAAATTAGGGTAGGGGAGTTTTTACTCTCTGATAAGTGATAGGAAAAGCCAAATTATCAGTTCCAACCCGATAGTATCGTGGTCGACCTATTAATTCCAAGAAATTTGGAATCCTAAGAATCTCCCTAGAAAGGAGGTGATCCAGCCACAGGTTCCCCTACGGCTACCTTGTTACGACTTCGTCCCTATCATCGGTCCTACCTTCTCACGTAGAATTACGGATTCGGGTATTACCGACTCTCTTGACGTGACGGGCGGTGTGTACAAGACCCGAGAACGTATTCACCGCACTATAGCTGACGCGCGGTTACTAGCGATTCCGACTTCATGCAGGCGAGTTGCAGCCTGCAATCCGAACTGGGGGGTGGTTTGTTGGGATTGGCTACGTCTCGCGACTTGGCGTCCCATTGTTGCACCCCATTGTAGCACGTGTGTAGCCCAAGGCATAAGGGCCATGCTGACTTGACGTCATCCCCACCTTCCTCCTGGTTAACCCAGGCAGTTTACTGCGATTATTTAACACAGTATGAGGGTTGCGCTCGTTATAGGACTTAACCAAACATCTCACGACACGAGCTGACGACAGCCATGCAGCACCTGTATTAAGCTTTCACCAAAGGTGAATCATTCACTGTTTCCAGCGAATTACTACTTAATATGTCAAGCCTTGGTAAGGTTCTTCGCTTACCGTCGAATTGAACCACATGCTCCACCGCTTGTGCGGGTTCCCGTCAATTCCTTTGAGTTTTAGCCTTGCGGCCGTACTCCCCAGGCGGGATGCTTAATGCGTTAGCTTGTTTAGACGACACTGACAGGGTCGATACTGCCAATGTCTAGCATCCATCGTTTACGGCGTGGACTACCGGGGTATCTAATCCCGTTCGCTCCCCACGCTTTCGCCTCTCAGCGTTAGGCTCGTTCTAGCAAGTTGCTTTCGCCTTTGGTGTTCTTGCCGATATTAACGCATTTTACTACTACACCGGCAATTCCACTTGCCTCTCCCGGCCTCTAGCCTATTAGTTTCTCCTGCCTTACCACCGTTGAGCAGTGGGTTTTAACAAAAGACTTAATAGACAGCCTACAGGCTCTTTACGCCCAATAAATCCGGATAACGCTCGGGGTCTCTGTATTACCGCTGCTGCTGGCACAGAGTTAGCAGCCCCTTATTCCTATGGTACCGTCAAAATTCTTCCCACAGAAAAGCAGTTTACACTCCGAAAAGCTTCTTCCTGCACGCGGCGTCGCTCCCTCAGCCTTTCGGCCATTGGGGAATATTCTTGACTGCAGCCTCCCGTAGGAGTCTGGGCAGTGTCTCAGTCCCAGTGAGGGGGGTCGCGCTCTCACGCCCCCTATCCGTCGTAGCCTTGGTAGGCCATTACCCTACCAACTAGCTGATGGAACCTAGGCCCCTCTCAAAGCGCCTTTAGGGCTTTTTTTATTCCACATTTGTGAAATAACGACATCCGGTATTAGCTCTACTTTCGTGGAGTTATTCCGAACTTTGAGGCAGGTTACCAAGGTGTTACGCACCCGTTTGCCACTATTCCGATTTCCTTGCGGTCGTCGGAACCGTTCGACTTGCATGCCTTAGACACGCCGCCAGCGTTCATCCTGAGCCAGGATCAAACTCTCAAAAAGAAATTTTAGAATTTGAATGACTCTAAAAGTTGCTATTTTTAAACTGGTTAGCATTCCAGTTCTTGAGATTAAATCTCAAGGGAGTATTTAAGAAACTGATATACTTAAAATTAAATTTTAAGCATGGCTTTTCCTATTCACTTATCAAAGAGCAAATTTTTCTACTTTCTTTTTAGGCGTAGAAAAAACAGAGATATTTTATCTTTTAAATAAAATATCACTGTTTTTTCTAAAGTTCAGTCCAAATTTTAAAGACTACTTTTAGCCAAAGTTTTAAAGTTTACTAATAAAGTAAGGTTAGTATAGAAAACTAAAGGGAGTTTGTCAAGAGTATGCTTTCTTATATAAAACATACTCTATTTTTTGGCAATTTTGCTATGTTTTTGTCGCCATTCGGAGATTTGTTTATGATGTCCGCTAAGTAGAGTTCGGGGAACTTTTAGTATAGTTTTACCGATTTTAAAAATTTCCGGCTTGGTATAATGAGCATGTTCTAAAATACCATTTTTAGAAAAAGATTCATTTAAGATAGATTCTTTTTTGCCAACCACATGTGGAAGTTGACGAGTTACTGCATCAATAATGATAGCGGCTGGTAGCTCACCGCCGGTTAGCACATAAGGCCCGATAGAAATTTTTTCATCTATGAAATATTCAACACGCGCATCTACTCCCTCATATCTACCACAAATAAAAATTAATCTATCGAATTTTGTTAATCGTACGGCATCTTTATGGGTGAATTGTTTACCATTGGCTGCTAGTAGAATAATTCTTGTTCTTTGTTTTGATTTTTTCGGATAGCGAGTGGCGAGTGGCGAGTGGCGCTTAAAAGCGCATAGCGCCCGGTATATCGGTTCTACTTTTAAAAGCATTCCAGCCCCGCCGCCATAAGGTTTATCATCAACTGTTTTATGTTTATCTTTAGTCCATTTATGCAAATCATGAGTAGTAATTTTAATAATTTTATTTTTTTGTGCACGCTTTAAAATACTCGTAGCAAAATATGAGTCCAAAGAATGGGGGAAAATTGAAATAACATCAAAACGTTTCATACTAAGTAAAAGATATCATAAATATTTTGAATAACAAAACCCCCCGCTTAATCGGGGGGTTAGGTTTAAATGATTTAAATCTTTAGATCATCAACCACGGAAGTGTCATTACCTTCCATAGCATCGCGTTCAGTGCGACTGCGTCTAGGACGACTAGATCCTTCTGGTTCATAGATCTTAAGGTTCACACGGGCGTTGTTCTTCGCTCCAACGACGCGTAATAAAGTTCGTAAACTGCGGGCAGTTTGGCCTGAGCGGCCAATTACCTGACCCATATCAGCTGAATTGACTTTCAAGGTGATTAAAACACCTCGTTCGTCAATAGTACGCTCGGTCTTTACATCATCAGGATGATCGACCAGAGTTTTAACTACGTATTCAATAAAAGCTTGATCTCTTTGTTGATTATCCATACTTCTTTAACTGTTAATGGTAAAAATTAATGAGTTATTAATGTTGTTAATTGTCTTTGAATTTTAGGCTGTGATAGCGAAGATTGTTAAAGAGCTCGACCTTTTTACCACAGCTTCCATTTTCAACAATAACTAAATTAGTTAACTCAGTATAAATAAGGTTAACAAAATAATGATTTTTAGTCAACTTAGGAAGCTTGGCTTTCAGTTTTGATATTTTCTGCTGTTAGAGCTTGTTTTTCAACCTGAGCTGTTACAGTTTTTCTTCTACAGTTTTTTCTTTGGCTTCCAAACCTTTACTTTATCATCTGTAATAATTTTTTGTTCTACAAATAAATTATGAACTCTAGGCGTAGTTTGTGCGCCGCGTTCCAACCAGTACTTAATACGTTCCACATTAAGTTTGGCTTGTGGAGGATTAGTATGAGGATTTAAACTGCCTAAATCCTCTAAGTAATCACCAGTAGTATCTTTGGTTTTTTCAGTAATAATTAAGCGGAAAAAAGCTTGCTTTTTCTTGCCTATACGTGCTAATTTAAAAGTCAACATAAAGATATTATTAAATCGTATACTGATGTTACACTAGATATTATTTAGCGTCAAGATCTAATTTATTTTTAGGTTTGTTAGGTTTGCCAGCGATAGCATTGGCCTCGTCTAGTTTTACTGATAGTAATCTAGAAATACCATCATCACCCATCGTAACACCATAGAGGATGTGAGCTCGTTTCATAGTAGTACGGTTATGAGTAATAGTAATAAATTGTGTTTGTTGGCCTAAATTTTCTAAAATAGCACTGAAACGTTCAGAATTAGCTTCATCTAGAGCCGCGTCTACTTCATCTAAAACCACAAAAGGTGATGGTTGATGAGAGATAATAGCACAGATTAAAGCAATAGAGGCTAGCGCTTTTTCTCCACCAGATAAGGCGGTTATGGAGGAAAGTTTTTTACCTGGAGGTGTAGCTTGTATTTCTACCCCCGAGAACATAGTGCTTTTAAGTTTTTCCTGCAGGAGGAATTTTTCTTTAGTGGTTTGCAAATTTAATGTTTTGTCTTCTTCTTCTTCCTTAATTTCTTCGGTTGATTCTTTTTCTACCTCGGTTTCTTTTTGTAATTTTAATTCAGCCTTACCACCATTAAATAACAATTGAAAATATTTGCTAAATTTTTCATTAATAGCACGGAAATTGGTTAAAAATTCTTGGGTAATAGTTTGATCTAATTCTTGAATTATTTGTTTTAATGAATTGATAGCTGATTTTAAATCATGTTCTTGGTTAGAGAGAAAATCGTGGCGCTCTTTGGTACGCTGGTATTCAGTAATTACCTCTGGTTCAATACCGCCAGTAGTTTCTAATTGATGTTTTAACTTTTGAATTTCTAAAGCAGCTTCGCCCTCGTCTAATGCTTTAATTTCTCCGGGTTCTTTTATTATTTGAGCTAATTCTGGTGGTAATTCTTGCGACATTTCATGTTCTAAATCTTCTAATTTAGTATCAAGTCGCGCTATAGTTATAGCCAACTCATGCTCTTCTTGTTCAGTAGCATGTAGCAACAAATTAGCTTTTTGCAATTCATTTTGCAGGCTAAAAAATTTTTGTTTGGTGCTTTCGGCGGTTTGTTGCCAGCCAGCTAAATCACGGGCTAATTTATCTAAATTATCTTGACTACTTTTAATTTTATCATTTAATTTCTTGGTATCTTCTGTGCTATGATGGCCAGTTAAAGCTTTGATAACATCCTGGTGTTGGCTAGTTATTTTTTTTATTCGCTCATTAATATTTTGTATTTCCTGTTGTAGGTCTTCCTCTTTAGCACGTAAAGTAGCCAGGACTTTTATTAATTGTTCTTTGTTATTAATTAATTGTTCATTACTAGCCGTTGTTTTACCAGTTAAACGATTACTTAATAAAGAAAGTTCCCCATTTAAATTTTTTCCTTGTTTAAGCAGTTCTGTTATCTCGCGTAAACTAGATATTTTGGATAATTTATTAAACCAAGATTCAAAACGTTCGCTTAGATTGGTTAAGGCAATCCCTACCTCGGTTGGTAAATAGCCAGCAGAGCCTAAAGTTTGTAATTCTTGGATAAGTTTTTTTTCCTCAGCTATTTTATTTTGTAATTTAGTTTGAACATCGGCTAAATTAGCTTGAGTTAATTCCAGATTAGTTTGTTCTAGTTTTATTTCATGTTCTAACTCATTAGCCTGTTTTTTTAACCAGACAATTTCCCCCTCGCCTTTTTTAATATGAGCTAGTTCCTCGTTGGCCTGGGCTAAGGTTTGTTGTTTTAATAAAGTATTTAAATTATGACGCTCGTTTTCGTATGCTTGTTGAAGTTTAGTGTAGGCTGCTGGTACTAATTCAGATTTTTCCAAAGTCTGTAATTGATTATTTAGTTCAGTTATTTGCTTTTTAACTTTATCAATTTTTTGTTGAGCCGATTGTTGCCGTTCTTTTAATTGATTATATTGCGAAGTTATTTTGCCCCAGCGATACCGAAAGTAATTTTTTTGTAATTCAGTTAAATTGGTTTCTAGTTCTTCTCGCTGTTCTAATCTTTTTACTTGTCTAGTTAGTGATCTAAGCCTAGGCATAATTTCTTGTAAGACTAGTTCTACTTGTTCCAGATTATCAAAAGTTGAGAGTAATTTATTAATCGCCTGTTCGCGTTTAATTTGATATTGTTTAATACCCGTGGCTTCTTCAAAAAATTCCTTACGTTCTCCTGGTGAAGATAAGAGCACGCTGTCGATCATACCTTGGCCAATAACGCTGTAGGTTTTTTGTCCTAAATTAAATTGCGCCAGCAACAAATTAATATCCGTCAGTCGTACCGGTTTGTTGTTTAGCAGATATTCACCTTGACCATCACGGTAAATACGCCTAGTAATAACTATTTCTGGATAATCAATTGGCCCCTGACCATCTTCATTATTTAAATAGATACTAGCTTCAGCTAAACCCGCTCGATTTTTTTTATCTGATCCGGCAAAAATAACATCCTCAGAATGCTTACCGCGCAGTAATTTAAGTGATTGTTCTCCCAGAACCCATCTAACAGCATCGGCAATATTAGATTTTCCTGAGCCATTAGGACCTACAATAGCAGTTAATTGCCGGTTAAATTGCAAAGTAGTTTTTTGGGCAAAAGATTTAAAACCTTGAATTTCTAGTTTTTGCAGATACATAAAGTAGTTACATCGCTTATAGAATAGAGCGACAGAATAAGTTTACAGGAAAAATAAAAAATCGCCAAATATTATTTAGATATTTAGCGCTGCTAAAATTTGACCTCAATTACTGAGCGGTTGCAGGTAATTAATATTCTTTGTCATTAGGATCGCATTTTGTCCAAATAATGGTGTATAAAGGCCAGCAAGTTTTCACTTTTTGCATTTACTATCTATAATAGTTTAAGCGACGTACTTTTTGTACAGATTACTAAAATTCTTACATTCATTACTGATAGACGAATCAATAAGAATTTTAGACCTTTTTGTATCTAATTTTATTGTTAAGACCACTTTTTAATAAAAGCTCCGCATTTATTAAAGTATTCCTAATTGATTATAAAAAAACAGAAAACAAGCTATTTTTTGGTGTTTAAATAATAGTAATTTTATTCCCAATTTTTTACTTTTAAGCCCTTTTCGGCTGCGGCTACTTGAGCTTCTTGTTTAGAAGAACCTTCTCCCTCGGCAATTAGTTGGTTGGCTAAATAAAGCCCTACTTTAAAAGTTTTGGCATGGTCTGGTCCATGTTCATCTAATACTAAATAATGAGGAGTAATGCCGGTTTTTTCCTGGGCAATTTCTTGAAAACGACTTTTGGGATCAATATATAATTGATTAGCTAAAATGGTTGGTAATTTATTTAAAATGAAGCGGTTGATAAAAGTTCTGGTTTTTTTAATTCCTTGGTCTAAATAAATTGCCCCAATTAAAGCCTCAAGTGCATTGGCTAGTATATATTGCCGAGCCTTACTATTGATATCTTTAGCTTCACCGCGAGATAAATATAAATAGTCATCTAATTTTAGTTCGTTGGCAACCTGGGATAAATTTTTAGCATTAACTAAAGCAGCGCGCCAGTTAGTTAATTCGCCCTCAGGATTTTCATAGTGTTGATATAAATATTCAGTAACCACTAATTCTAAAACAGCATCACCTAAAAATTCTAAGCGTTCATTATGTGATAGAACAAATCCTGGATTTTCATTTAAATAAGAACGGTGAACCATAGCCTGTTTCAGTAAGTCAGGATTAGTAAAAGTAATATTTAGACTAGTTTCTAAATTTTTTAAATCCGCCATAGGTTAATTGTTATCTGTTTTCTTACTTTCTGCCTTCGGTGAGTCAATCAGTTGTTTAAAATCTTCAATAGGTAGCTCACCAGTTTCAGTTAATTCTTTGTACAAAGAACCCAAGACGCCGTTGATAAAACGGGAAGAGGCATCAGAACCAAAAGCCTTGGCTAATTCTATAGCCTCATTAATAGCTACTTTAGGAGGGATTTCTTTGCCAAATTTTAGTTCAAAAATACCAATACGTAGAATATTGCGGTCTACAGCACTAATTTGATCCAAGGGCCATTCGGGTGCTAGTTTGGTAATAATATCATCGATCTCTTGTTGGTGTTTTAAAATACCTTGGGTTATACGGTCACTAAAATTTTCGTCCATTAGGCCTGGTGCTAATTCTTTTAAATTTTTTTGCACTATGGCTGGCAAATTTTTTGGTTTATTCAAAAAATCCCATTGGAATAACGATTGGAGCACTACAGTACGAGCTAAATGGCGATTGGACATAAAGTATTAGAAGCTAGAAGTTAGAAGCTGGAATTTAGAATATTTTAATTATTTCTTTATTTCAGTCTTCTTTGGCTTCTTTTTTATCCTTTTTAGGTTTACCTAATTTAACTTTGGATTTTATTTTTATCACTTGTCGGCCTTTATAATAGCCACAATTTCGGCAGACATGATGTGGTAAAACTGTTTTATCACAATGACTGCATTTAGTTAAATTCTTTTTGCCTAGAGCAAAATGAGCCGCACGGCGGCGTTTATGAGAAGATGTTCTACGATGACCTGGTAAACCCATATTATTTAATTCTTGGTTATTAGTTCCTAGTTCTTAGTATCTAAGATTTTATAACTAATTTGTGTTTTTGGCAAGTTAGTAGTTTATTTAGTTGACTTTCTGTTTGTATGGGTATAAGGTTATATAATTTGTAGAGCTCTTTTATCTCAAAGACAAAAAACAAAAATAGTTATTTTATAAGGAGTGTACTATGAAATATCTTTTTATTATATCGATATTTAGCGTTTTTATTTTTATTACCGGTTGTCAGAAAAAAGATGATATGACATTATCTTCCCATCAGTCACCGGATAGTATAAAAGTAGTTGTTATTATTAAACCAGATAATTTGCCACCCATTCAAGCGCAACAAGCTTTAGTTAAATTAACTAAAAATATTCCTTCGCCAGCTGCTGTGATTTGGATTAGGAAATTAGATTCTTTGCTATCTAAGAATCAAGATTCTTGGCGGAAAGTAATATTTGTTTCTAGGCTTGATACAGCAGTAACGGTAGTGGAGCGGTTATTTAATGAGAGTGGTTGGCAACAGGCGACTGTTAGAAATTTGTATTATTTTGCTTATAAACAGCCGGCAGGAGAAGATTTAGATACTTTATGGACATTAATAGATCGTAAGATTATACAAGGTTCTGTAAATTTTACTAACCTTAGTTCAGTTCATTAATTTATCAAAACAAAATAAAGGGATATCAAATTGGTATCCCTTTTTAATTTACAAAAATACTAGTCGGGGAACCGTATTATTTCGGCCGGCAAAACGCCGTGAATGCACTATATTTAAATGTTATTAAAGTTCTTTAAAAATTATCAAAAGGAGAGAAATGGAAACAAAATTTGTTTTGTGGATAATGATTGCATGTCAATTGGTAGTTTAAGGGTGGTTTTCTTTCTACGGTGGTAAATTAAGCGATATAAAGTTCCTTATTTTTACTCTTGGCATGTTATTATACCAAGAGTCGCCGGAAATCGAAACTTTCCAACAGGACATATTTGGGTACATTTGTTATTCAAGTGTATTTTTTTCTTTTTTACTATTTGGGGCGGCATTTCTCGATTCCGCCAAATGAAACATAAAGCCAAACCTTGAAGAAGTTTGGCTTTTTTTATATATATAATATAAATTAGACAAAAGTCACACTAGCCACCTTGTCGCCACTTTCTTTAAAACGCATCAATCTTACTCCTTGAGTAGCTCGGCCTAAAACCGAAACACTCTTTAGTCGTAAACGGATAACTTGTCCCTTTTCTGACATAATTACCAAATCTTCAGCCTCGCGTTTGGCATTAACTACAAAAGCAGTTATTACTTGCCCGGTTTTGTCTGTGACATTAGCAGTTTTAATGCCACTACCACCACGACCCTGGACTTTATATTCTTTCAAATTAGTGCGTTTACCAAAACCATTAGTAGTGACTATCAAAAGTTGTTCTTGAGGCGAGGGTTTTCCTTCGTTCACTAAATCCATACCAGTTACTTCATCATTTCCTTTTAATCTCATACCCTTAACTCCAGCTGCAGTTCTGCCCATCGGGCGTACCGCTTTTTCTTTAAATCTAATAGATTGGCCTTTGGCCGTAACTAATATTATATCATCATTACCAGTAGAAGCTTTAACCCACCGTAAAGAATCAGCTTCTTTTAATCTTATAGAAATTAGTCCTGAGCGCCTGACATTGGCAAAAGAGTTGATATCTACTTTTTTAATAATACCTTTGGCCGTAACCATAATTAGATATTTATAATCTTTCCAATCAGCCAAAGCCATAACTTCGGAAACAGTTTCTCCCGGTGCTAGTTGTAAAAAATTTACTACCGCCTGCCCCTTAGCGGTTCTAGAGGCAGCTGGCACTTCGTAAGCTTTAAGCTCAAAGACTCGACCACGGGAGGTAAAGAATAGTAAATCGGCATGAGTAGTGGTTGAAAATAAATGTTCTACAGTATCTTCTTCTTTGGTAGTTAGACCAACCACTCCTTTGCCGCCTCGCCCTTGGGTTTTAAAAGAAGTGGGGGCAACTCTTTTAATATAACCATCACGAGTAATTAAAATAACAGTAGCCTCATTAGGAATTAAATCTTCTTGGGTTAATTTATCAACTGCACTCGGTACCACTTCTGTTTTGCGGGGTTGGGGATATTTATTTTTTATCTCGATTAATTCAGTCTGAATAATTCCTAGAATTTTTTTAGGATTATCTAAAATATCTTTTAGTTCTTTTATTAGGCGGCGTTTTTCTTTTAATTCTTCTTCTATTTTAATTCTTTCTAAATTAGCTAGTTGTTGCAGCTTCATTTCCAAAATAGCTACCACCTGAAGTTCGGATAGTTTAAAGCGTTTGATTAAGTTAATCTTAGCGTCTTCCCGATCGCGCGATTTTTTAATGGTGGTAATTACTTTATCAATATCTTCTAGCGCCAAAACTAATCCCTCTAAAATATGAGCGCGATTACGGGCACGAGTTAATTCAAAAGTAGTGCGCCTGGTGATAACCTCTTGACGGTGGTTAATGTAAGCCTCTAAAGCATCTTTTAAATTTAGCACTTTAGGCTGCAAACCATCTACTAAAGCCAGCATATTTAAATGGAAAGCATCTTGCAGTTGGGTTAGTTTATATAGTTGATTTAGGATTTTCTTGGGATAAGCGTCTTTTTTAAGCTCAATTACTATTCTGATGCCATCTTTATCTGATTCATCTCGCAAATCGCGAATGCCTTCAATTTTTTTGTCTTTTACTAATTCGGCAATATGTACGATTAAAGCCGCTTTGTTAACTTGATAGGGAAGTTCGGTTACCACTATATTAAATCCTCCAGCCTTACCTTCCATAATTTCTACTCGGGCGCGCATTACTATGGAGCCTCGGCCGGTAGCATAGGCTTGTTTAATATCCTCTTGATTAAAAATTATACCAGCAGTAGGAAAATCTGGTCCTTTAATGAATTTTAATAAATCATCAACATCAGCATCAGGGTTATCAATTAAATAATTGATAGCATTAATTAATTCACCCAAGTTATGAGGTGGAATAGAGGTAGCCATACCTACAGCAATACCCATCGAGCCGTTTAAGAGTAGGTTGGGCAGTTTGCCAGGCAAAACACTTGGTTCTTGCTGGCTGCCATCATAATTAGGAATAAAATTAACAGTATCTTTGTCTAAATCTAATAATAATTCTTCGGCTATCGGTGCTAATTTAGTTTCGGTGTAACGCATCGCTGCTGCGGCGTCACCATCTACTGAACCAAAGTTACCTTGTCCCCAAACTAAAGGCATACGCATAGAAAAGTTTTGGGCCATGCGCACTAAAGAATCATAAACTGCTACATCACCATGGGGGTGATATTTACCCAAAACTTCACCCACCACTGTAGCGCTTTTACGAAATTTGGCGTTAGGCCTTAATCCCAAAGTCCACATGGCATATAAAATACGCCGGTGAACCGGCTTTAAACCATCTCTTACATCTGGTAAGGCTCTAGCTACAATTACACTCATCGCGTAATCAAGATATGATTCCTGCATTTCTTCCACAATAGGTCTCGGCGAAATTCTCAAGTCTTTTTCTACTTTTTCTGATTTAGTGTTTTTTTGCATAATTAGTCATTAGTAGTAGTGAGGTAATCAAGAGAACCCTTGGTGGCTGGCGGAATAAAAGTAGGTTTGGAAAATTGTTTTACAAAATATTGGTGAATAGTGCTAAATAAATTATCTTTATTACCAGCTTGGTTTATCTTCTGTAAATTAAATTTAATAGTAAAGATAGTTAAAAATACTGATAAGATAGTTAAGCTAATTATAATTAGCCAAAAAGTTGTTTTTGATTTAGGCTTGGGTATTTTAGATTCTAAGGTTGACACAAATTAAGCGCTAAGTAATACAACTTTGGTCTCTTCTGTTAGTAAATCTTTTTTACTAATTTTTAACTTATCTATAGCTATAGGCATTTTAGCTCCCATAGCTTTAATAAATTTATCTGCCCCATCTAATTTAAATTTCATACCCGGAAGATAATAATGTACTGGAATTACAATCCTGGGTTCTATTTGTTTTACCACTTCAGCAGCTTGTTTACCATCTAAAGTATAGGTTCCGCCAACAGGAATAATCAAAATATCAGCGCCCTCTAACTGTTCTAATTGAGTATCGGTTAATTCTGTTTGACCTAAATCACCTAAATGAACTAGTGCTAGCCCTTCACTTTGCATTAAGTACATAGTTATCGAACCGCGTTCTACCCCTTCTCTATTATCATGGAAACCAGGTATACCATAAAGGAAAGTTTGCTTAACTTCGTATTCGCCAGGGTCTTTGATTAGGAAAAAGTTACCATCTATACCTGCTTGATAATTATGGTCTTCATGGTTGTGAGTAATAGCTAAAATATCGGCTGTTAATTTAGGTAATTTTAAGCCTAAAAATTTAGGGTCAAAAGGGTCAAAAATACATGTCACTTCTCCATTAGGACCTGGCTTTGTTTGTACTCTAATACAAGCTTGTCCAAACCATTCAATTATCATAATTTATGTTTTAATTTTAGCAAATCTTGATATTTTTGGAAAGAGGAAAATTATCCTTTGAGCTCTTGCCAAAGTTTGAGTTTTACGCTAGACTTTAAATACTTAAATAATCGTTATTTTTCTAATAGGTCTTAAGGGTTTAACCCCCTTGGGGCCCAAAGGCTTAAAATTTTGAGCGTTTGGGTTAAGAAATTTTTTTATTTTATGGCGAAAGATACCAGGCTTAATATTAAACCAGAAATGGAAAAATTATTAGATTCTACTGAAGCCGCTAATATTCCAAAAATTGGTGATTTAGTGGAAGGCGAGGTTATTTCTGTTAGTAAAAGTGAGGTTAGGTTGGATATTTCTGGTTTAGCCACTGGTATTATCAGAGGTCGTGAATTATTTGATGAATCAGGTGAGTATCTTGATTTAAAAATTGGCGATAAAGTTCAGGCCACAGTTTTGGAATTAGAAAATGAAAATGGCGAACTGGAGTTATCTTTTAGGCGAGCTGGCCATTTTAAAGCTTGGGATAAATTAAATGAATTAAATAAAACCGGTGAAATAGTCAAGGTAAAAATTACCGAGGCTAATAAAGGCGGTTTAATGATACGCTTAGGACAAATTTCCGGCTTTCTACCTGTTTCTCAATTAACAGTTGATCATTACCCACGAGTAGAAGGTGGTGATAAGGGCAAGATTTTAGAATTACTTAAGAAATATATTGGGCAGATGTTTGAAGTTAAGGTAACAACTGTTGATGAGGCTAATGAAAAATTAATCGTTTCAGAAAGAGCCGCTTGGGAAGAACAGCAAAAAGGCAGGTTAGATAAATATAAAGTGGGTACTATAGTAGAAGGCGACGTTTCGGGAGTGGTTGATTTTGGTTGTTTTGTTAAATTTGATGATGGTTTGGAAGGCTTAGTACATATTTCCGAATTAGCTTGGCAAAGAATTGATGACCCGCGGGAGGTAGTTAAGGTTGGGCAGCGAGTTAAAGCTAAAATTATTAATGTAGAGGGTTCTAAAATCTCTTTATCTTTAAGAAGGTTAATAGATGACCCTTGGAAGAAAGTAAAGGATAAATATAAAGTTGGTGATAAAGTGAAAGGTAAGGTATTAAAAGTTAATCCTTTTGGTTTATTTGTGGAATTAGATGATGAAATTCATGGCTTAGCACATATTTCCGAATTGTCAGAAAAGTCGATTCAAGACGCTTCTCAGGTAGCCAAACTAGGGGATAGTTTAGAATTTAAGATTATTTCTATTGACCCACAAGAACATCGTTTAGGGCTTTCTATTAAAGCTTTGTCAGAAAAATCTAAAAAAAGTGAAATTAGCGACAAAAAAAATAAAGGAGAAGAAAATAAAGAGAAAAAAGAAACAGCTAAGAAAGACATTGCTGAAGATAATTCTTAATAAATTTATTAAGTAATATTTCTTGCTAAAAGGGTTTATTTTAGCTATACTTTAGGGTACTAAACTTATGCGAGGCATAGTCAAAAATTTTCTTCTATTTTTCCTGATGTTTCTACTTTTGTATAGTATCTTTTCTTTGTTTTCTTCTTATTCTTCACACAGCAAAGAAGTAGGTTTAAATCAGGTGATAGAACAATTAGATAAAGGGGGGGTTAAAGCTATTGTAGTAGAAGATAATTTATTAACTGTTACTTTAAATAATGGTGAAATTTTAAAAACCAAAAAGGAAGCAAGTGAATCTTTATTGGAATTAATTAAAAATTATGGTTTAGATTCAAGTAAGCTTAAAGCAGTACAGATAGAGGTAAAAACAGAATCGGGCTGGAGTTTTTGGCTTATGACCATATTGCCTTTCTTACTGCCATTCTTGTTGGTAGTTGGTTTTATTTATTTTATGTCTCGGCAAATTCAGGGCGCTAATATGCGCGCTTTGTCTTTTGGCCAATCACGAGCACGCGAAAGCTCCGGTCGCGACAAAAAAAAGCTAGTTACTTTTAAAGATGTGGCGGGAGTAAAGGAAGCAAAAATAGAATTACAAGAGGTGGTAGAATTTTTACGTCATCCAGCTAAATTTCAAATTTTGGGTGCTAGAATACCCAAAGGCGTGCTGTTAGTTGGCGCACCTGGCACTGGTAAAACTTTGTTGGCACGGGCAGTGGCGGGTGAAGCTAACGTACCATTCTTTAATATTTCTGGTTCAGAGTTTGTAGAAATGTTTGTTGGTGTAGGTGCATCCCGAGTGCGCGATTTGTTTACTCGCGCTAAAAAAAGTGCTCCTTGTATTGTATTTATTGATGAAATTGATGCAGTAGGTAGGCAGCGGGGAGCCGGCCTGGGAGGTAGCCATGATGAAAGAGAGCAAACCTTAAATCAAATTTTAGTAGAAATGGATGGCTTTGATACGGATACCAACGTAATTGTGATAGCGGCAACCAATAGACCAGATGTACTAGATCCAGCACTTTTACGTCCTGGACGTTTTGATAGGCGAGTAGTTTTAGATGAACCAGATATTGTTGACAGGCAAGCGATTTTAGAAGTGCATGCCAAAGAAAAACCATTAACTCCAGAAGTTAATTTACGATTAATAGCTGAACGCACTCCTGGTTTTTCAGGTGCTGATTTAGCCAATCTACTTAATGAGGCAGCTATCTTAGCAGCCAGGCGTAATCAGAAAAAAATTACGATGGCAGACTGTTTAGAAAGTATTGAAAAAGTAATGTTAGGTCCTGAGCGTAAAAGCCATGTTTTATCAGAGCGGGAAAAGAAAATTACCGCTTATCATGAAGCCGGTCATGCTTTAACAGCACATTTTTTACCAGCTGCTGATCCGGTTCATAAAATTTCTATTATTTCCCGAGGTCAGGCGGCTGGTTATACTTTAAAACTTCCTACTGAAGATAAACATTTACATACTAAGTCAGAATTTTTGGCTGATCTCGTAGTCATGTTAGCTGGGCATGCTGTAGAATCTTTAATCTTTGGTGAAGTAACCACTGGTGCTTATAATGATTTACAACAAGCTACAAAATTAGCCAAGCGTTTGGTAACCGAGTTTGGTATGAGTGATAAGTTGGGCCCTCGTTCTTTTGGTCAGCGCGAGGAGCTGGTTTTCTTGGGTAAAGAAATTCACGAGCGACGAGATTATAGTGAGAAGGTAGCTCAAGCTATAGATAGTGAAGTGTCAAAATTTTTGCAAGATGCTTATACTAAGGCGCAAGAGATAATTAAAAAAGAGAAAGCTAAATTAGAAAAAGTAGTTGAAGTATTATTACTTAAGGAAACTATTGAACGGCAAGAGTTTGAGGTGCTGATGGCTAGTTAAGTTTATTAGTTTTTTGTGATATACTGAGGGTGTCTTTTAATTTTTAAGTTAACACCTTATGACTAATATTTATCGTGATATTTTAAAGCGGGCGTGGTACTTTTTGTGGCAACATCCCTGGCTTTGGCTATTTGGTGTTTTTGTTTCCATTACTGCCGGTATCGGGGAATATACCGCTGTTTTATCTTCTTTAAATAGATTAATTAGGGAACTTAATATAGTTGTGGCATTAAAACGGGTGATTTATACCCAAGAATTGGATTATCTGGTAAGTGGTTTCCGTCATTTATTAGCACAGCCAGTAACTTTGACTGTGATTATGGCTACTGCTGTACTAGCTATAGTACTATTTTTTATCTGGTTAATTACCATTTCGCAAATAGGTTTAGTAGAAGCAGCGGGACGTTTAGGCAGGGGTGAGTCCGTTAGTTTTGGTTCTAGTTTGCAATCTGGTATTAGTAATTTTTGGTCAGTATTGTGGCTTAATATTTTAACCAAATTATTAATTTATCTTTTATTAGTAGTTTCCATTTTACCATTCTTGATCTCTTTTTTGGTTCGGCCAGAAGACGGCTGGGGATTTAGTTGGTTAATACTAATTTCTTTTTTCATCTTTGTCCCTTTATCTTTGATTTTAGTTTTTGTGGTGCGTTATGCTATAGCTTATGTGGTTTTAGAAAAAGATCCTTGGTGGGTAGCTTTAGAGCGAGGTATTAATTTATTTTTTCGCAATTGGCTTATTAGTTTAGAAATGTCGATTATCTTGGCTGTTATTTATTTGGCTTTAGGAATAGTAATCTACGCATTTTTGCCAGATAATTTAATGATGTTGGTGGCAGTGATGGCAATTAAGCCGACCTTTTCTTTATTTTTGAAATTCTTACCTTCTTTGGTGTTGATGCTGTTTATTGGTATAGGTTATGGAGTATTTCAATATTTAGCTTGGGTTTTATTGTTTGATAGGTTGAATCAGGGTACAGCTTTAGCTAAATTAGTTCGCCTCACTAAGGAGGTACCAGAGCAATTGGAGCAATGGTTTGTAGGTAAAGAAAAAGGCAAAATTAAGTCTACTAGATAAATAATATACTATTTATAATCTTTATTTTAAATTTATCTACTTTTTTAATAAAAGCAGATGTTTTCTTGTCAGAAAAGCTCTTAGGTTTTAAAGTAAAGGTAGAGATTTATGGCAGTTAAATTAAAATTATCTTCAGATGAAGTATCAGCTAAATTAGCCCAAAAAATGTCTGATTTGGATATTATTCAAAAAGAAAGGGAGACGCGTTTAAAAGCTGACAAAGAAGGTGTACCTTATATTGATTTAGCTCATTTTCCCATTTCGCAAGAAGCTTTAAACTTAGTGCCCGAGGAAATGGCTCGTAAATACGGTTTACTACCAATTTTATTTAGTGAAGGCGAAGTAAGATTAGGAGCTATAGAACCAAAACGAGCTGATTTAATTGATTATTTAAAAAGTTTAAAAGAGGAGCATCCTGCTAATTATGTGCTGTATATGATTTCCCAGCACAGTTTTGAAGTGGGTCTTAAACACTATGCTGGTTTGGTACGAATTAAACAGTCAGTTAGCGGTGTATTTATTACCGAACAGGAAATGGCTAAATATCGTGGTGTAGTAAAAGATTTTAATAAAGTTAATGAATTGTTGCGTAAAGCCAATATGTCCGAAGCCGTAACCATTATTATTTCTGGGGCTTTGGATTTAGGCGCTACTGATATTCATGTGGAGGCAGAGGAGACAGATATTAAAGTGCGTTATCGTTTAGACGGTTTGCTTTATACTGTGGCTGAAATTAATAAAGATTCTTGGCGAGTTTTGGTTTCTCGTCTTAAATTATTATCCAAACTCAAACTTAATATAGAAACTCAGCCGCAAGATGGACGATTTACTATTGTGTTAGCCAACAATAAAGTTGATGTTCGTGTTTCTACTATTCCTACTGCTTTTGGAGAATCAGTGGTAATGCGCCTTCTTCGTTCTTCAGCTGCAGGCCTTGCTTTTGATGATTTGGGCTTGCAAGGTAAATCTTATGAGGTATTAAAAATGCAGATAGCAAGACCTAGTGGTTTAATTTTAGCCGCTGGCCCTACAGGATCGGGTAAAACTACCACCCTTTACGCTATTTTAAATAAGTTAAATCAACCATATAATAAAATTATTACTCTAGAGGATCCGATAGAATATAAATTAAAAGGAATAAATCAAAGTCAGGTTGACCATTCACGGGGTTATGATTTTGCTCGAGGTTTAAAATCAATTTTGCGGCAAGATCCTGATATTGTGATGGTGGGCGAGGTTCGTGATCCAGAAACCGCAGAAATTGCAGTTAATGCTGCCTTAACCGGGCATTTAGTTTTATCTACTACTCACACTAATTCAGCAGCTGGAGCTGTACCTCGATTTTTATCTATGGGTGTCAAAGCATTTTTATTAGCACCTTCTTTAAATGCTGTTATTGGTCAGCGTTTGGTTAGGCGCTTATGCCCAAAATGTAAACAAGAAGTGAGGCTGGATAGCGAGATGCTCGTCAGAGTTAAAAAGATTTTAGCTACTTTACCTAAAGATGCTGGTTATAGAGTAGATATAAATAAATTGAAGTTTTATGAGGCTAAGGGTTGTGAAGCTTGCAGCAAACTTGGCTATAAAGGGCGCATTGGTATTTATGAAATCTTAATTGTTACACCGGAGATAGAAAAAAATATTTTAAAAGCCAGCGTTTCAGAGCAGGAGATCCACGAGTTAGCTACTGCTGGAGGTATGGTAACAATGTTGCAGGATGGTGTGTTAAAAGTTTTACAAGGAATTACTAGTTTATCGGAAGTGCTTTCTCACGTATAATTGACAAGATTATCATCATGTGATAGGGTGTTTTAATATATAAAAAAGCAAACAATAATCCAATAATAATAAAGCAAGGAGTTGTCTTGAATCATAATCAAAAATATCGAATCGTTCGTATTCCTAAAAGAAAGGTGATATCGTTAACGGGGCGAATACGTCAAAGGATTGCTCAACTTGAGCAAGAAGAGAAAAAAAAGTTGCTTAAATTGCAATTGAGGAAAAACGGGTATGGTAACGTGCTAACGAGTCATTAATAACTTTAGAAGCCTTTCCCAGTTTTAAACTGCGGGAAAGGCTTTTTTCTTTTTCTATCTTTTCCAAATAATCAAGTAGTTTTTGATAATAATCTTTCAATTTAAATTTATCTGGTTTATTTTCTAATATTTCTAGAGCTAGTTTAAGTTGATTGATTATTTCTTCCAAAATATCTAACTGAATAGAGTTTTTTTCTAAGGCTAATTTATTTTTTAATACCTCGTCAGTTAATAACTTAATTTCCTCTTTAGGTACAGCAACAATTACTCGTGGCGCTTCTAATTTTTTGATTTCATTAGTTTGATCATCTATAAAATATTTAATTTCATTAAGTGTACCTCGTTGTAAATTATAAGCACTGCGGTCGATTTTTTTATCAATAATAGTTTTATCTAGACTGCTAGTAGTATCTATTCCTAAAAATAGTGGCTCGTTATTTTTTGAATCAAATCTAACCACCATATCAACACCATTAACTATATCGTCATAACTTAAAGTTGGGGTCACACTAGCCTCATTGCCCAACCAGCCGTTATTATGGATTCCTTCCATTACTAGATATTCCAAAGCAATAGCCTCTTTGTTTCTTTCTTGAATAAACCAATCTTCTTGTTTAATTTGTTTGACTAGTTGTCTATCTTTTTCTATTTCTTCCTTATCATATAAACCCTTACTTGTTTCTTTTTTTAGAAATTGTCCATATTTTGGCCTGACATCGTTCCACCCCTTAGCTATTTTATTATCAAATTTCTCTTCGCCAATATAATAATCGCCTGTTACCAAATTACCGCGGCTATCTAAATTTTTAATTAGATTGTTTTCTGATTCTCTAAACATAGCAAATTATCATAATTTAGATTTATTCTTTTGTCAACCTACTTTAAACCAAGAGTAATAGATAAATCTTTGTCCTTAATTTCACCTAACTTGTTTTTAATAGTAGTAGTTAATTTAATGTTGGTTCTTAAACCTTCTAGAATTAATTTTTGTTCATTGATAATTTTAGTATTGGTTAATTGAATGTGGCATTCCAAAATTTTATCTTTAGCAATTTTATTTTCCGCACGGAAGTTGCGAATCAAAGCAATAATCTTTTGTATTTCAGTCAGGTCTTTTTCTGCTGTCTCATTTTTATATCCTGAAAGTTTGGGCCAAGGTTGAATCATCAATAATCCTTTATCTTTAAAAGCTTCCTGCCAAATAGTCTCTGTTATGAATGGCGTAAAAGGATGCCAAAGTTTTAAAATAGTTTGTAAGATAAAAGTTAAAATTTGATTTTTGTCACCTTCAATTTTGGCAATCTCTAAATACCAATCAGCTAATTCATGCCAGGTAAAATCATAAAGTTTCTCGGCCGCTTGTGAGAATTTAAATTTATTAAGATGATTAGTAACTTCTAAAGTTATATTTTCTAAGCGCGATAAAACCCACTTGTCAGCTAAAGTTTTGGTGTGGGGTTTATCAATAGTGGTTATTTCTTTAGTTGTGAGTAAGATAAAGCGGCTGATGTTCCAAAGTTTATTTACAAAGTTTCTAAAGCCGGCAATTTTTTCATCATATAATCTAAAATCGTTTCCTGGTGTAGTACCAATTATCATAGAGAGTCTTAAAGTATCAGCGCCATACTTTTGAATTATCTCAATAGGATTAATGCCATTGCTTAAAGATTTTGACATTTTGCGACCCTTTTTATCACGCACCATACCATGCAAGTAAATAGTTTTAAAAGGTATTTGTTTAGTTGCATACCGTGTCATTAAAATCATTCTGGCTACCCAGAAAAATAAAATATCATAGCCTGTTTCTATCACCGAAGTGGGGTGGAAGGTTTTTAAATCATTAGTTTGTTTGGGCCAGCCAAGCGTGGAAAAAGTCCACAAAGAAGAAGAAAACCAGGTGTCTAGAGTATCAGGGTCTTGTTGCCAATCATTGCCTTTTGGTTCTTTGACGCCAATGTAGATCTCTTGGTCAGATTCAGACTGCTCGGGTTTATGTCTGTACCAAACTGGAATTCTATGCCCAAACCAAATTTGTCGTGAAATACACCAATCGTGTAAATTTTCCATCCAATTAAAGTAAACTTTAACAAATCGTTCTGGGATTATTTTTATTTGGCCGGATTTTACGGCCTCAATAGCCAATTTTTTAAGTGTGGTTTTTTTAAATAAACCTATTTTAAATGGTTTATCAACTGCCACAAACCATTGTTTAGAGGGTAAGGGTTCTACTGGCGTGCCACAGCGATAACAAATTGATAAATTATGTTTATAATCTTCAATTTTTTCTACTTTATTTCCTAAGTCTGCTAAAAGTTTTTGGCGTGCTTCTTTGACAGGCAGTCCCACATAAGCACCAGCTTCCGTTGTCATTTTACCATCTGGGCCGATTATTTCTTTTAATGGCAAATGATATTTTTGAGCTAGCTCAAAATCCACCAAACTATGGGCTGGCGTTACGCCTACTACACCAGTGCCAAAGTTAGGGTCAATAATTTTATCAGCAATAACTTTAACTTTTACTTTTACTTTCCCTAAAACTACTTCTAATTCTTGCCCAATTAGTTTTTTATAACGAACATCTTTTGGGTTAACTGCCAACGCCGTGTCACCGATTTTTGTTTCTGGTCTAGTAGTAGCTACTGTTACGGGGCCATAGTTAATGTAATAAAGTTTTCCTAAAGATTCTTTGTATTCCACTTCGTCATCTGCCAAAGTGGTGCCACAACGATAACACCAATTAACAATTCTAGTACCGCGGTAAATTAATCCATCGTGATACATTTTAACAAACACTTGCTTAACGGTTTGTGATAGGCCGTCATCTAAGGTGTACCGTTCCCTAGACCAATCGCAGGAAACCCCCATGCCGCGCATTTGATTACGAATAATGTTTCTGGAACTTTCTACAAAGTCATTTACTCTGTTTATAAATTTTTCACGGCCCAGATCAAAACGCGTTTTTTTCTCTTGCTCCCATAAGTTTTTTTCTACCACGTTTTGGGTGGCGATGGCTGCATGATCAGTACCGGGCAGCCACAAAGTTTTTTTGCCTAGCATTCTATTAAAGCGAATCAATAAATCTTGAATAGCCAGCATTACCGCGTGTCCTAAATGTAATATACCAGTAGCATTAGGAGGGGGGAGACTTATAGAAAAAGGCTCACCATCACTTTTCAGGTTATCTGGATTAAAATAGCCAGAGGATTCCCAGATCTGGTAAATCTTTTTTTCATAATCAGTTGGTAAATAAGCTTTAGGTAGCTCTTTCATATTTTTAGTATATTTAGTATATCGTGAATAATCTCGAATTCAAAGTATTTATTTAGTTATTATTAATCGTTCTTTATCATTTTTACCATAAGCAAAGTAGATTTTGATAGTGTGGGGAGGAAGGTTTTTTAATTTTTCTGCCCATTCTATAGCTACTATGGTATCAGGACGATACAGATATTCAGCTAAGCCCATTTTTAATATTTCCTTCCCTAGGACTCGATAACAATCAGCATGGATTAGCCATTTTATTTTTTTATGTTTTGTTTGGTATAGCTTAAATAACACAAAAGTGGGGCTAGTAATTTTGTTTTTTACTCCAAAACCGCGGGCTAGTCCTTTTACAAAAGTTGTTTTGCCACTGCCTAAATCACCAATTAAAGCTAAAGTTTCTCCACCGTGTAGAGTTTTGCTTATCTTGACGCCGAATTTGATGGTAGCATTACTGTTATTAGTTATTATTTTATTCATAATTCTAGATTCTAGCTTCCAATTTCTATTTTCTAAAGTTACCATAATTCCCAATTAGCATTTGCGTTAATTTTTTGCCAGTTGTTTAGATAATTAGATAATCTATGGTTTTTAGCTTTGATATATCCTGCCGCGGCAATCATCGTGGCATTATCGCCAGTATATTTTAAGGGAGGAACTAAAAAGTTGCTTTGGGGCAGAAATTTTTTAACTGCTGCAGTTAAAGATTTTCTTAATAATTGGTTAGCTGCCACGCCTCCTGACAAAGTAACGGTTTGAGCTTGATATTCTTTAGCTGCTTTGATGGTTTTAGTAATCAAAGTATCAACTATTGCTTGTTGAAAGCTAGAACATAGATCAGTTTTTAGTTTATAGTTCACAGTTCGTAGTTTTTTTAAAGTATATAAAACGGCGGTCTTTAAGCCAGCGAAACTAAAATTAAAATTATGACTTTTTATCATCGGCCTGGGAAAAGAAAAAGCACGAAAATCGCCTTTTAATGCCAATTGTGAAATTTTAGGACCACCCGGATAGCCAAGCCCGAGCATTTTGGCTACTTTATCAAAAGCTTCGCCAGCAGCATCATCTAAGGTTCGTCCTAATAATTTGTAATCTCCCGATTTGCTAAGCAAATATAATTCAGTATGTCCACCAGAAACAATCAGTGCTACGGTGGGCCAGGTTTTTTTTTGGTACAATTGCCGCCAGGCGTCAAATGATAAAAATGGACTAGCCAAATGCCCTTCTAAATGATTTACATTAATAAGCGGTTTTTTCCAAAGCCAAGATAAAGTTTTAGCAGTTTCTACTCCTACTTGTAAGGCAGTAACTAAACCAGGTCCACCAGTAACCGCTAGGGCATGAAGTTGTGCTGGTTTAATTTTAGCTTCAGAAATTGTTTTATTAATTATCTGAACAATAACATCAGCATGCCGCCGGGCAGCTAGTTCTGGTACCACCCCACCCCATTTTTTATGCAAAATAATTTGTGAGGAAACATTTTCTGCCAGTACTTTTAGTTGTGTCTTACTAATTTTGAGTATAGCGGCAGCTGTTTCATCGCAAGAGGTTTCTATGCTTAAAATAATCATAAATAGACTATTATATATTAAGGTTTTATAGGATTATTGAAAAGTTTTAAATTATCCTTGACATCTTTATTTAACTATGTTATTCTAACTTGTTTTAAGCTTTATGCGTAAATTATTATTTATATTAATTATTATTATTGGTTTGGTGGCTATTTATTTACCACTGCCTGCAAGGGCAGAGTCTTTGTATATTAGAGATGTAAGAGTTTTTTTGCAAGACAATAATAGTGCATTAATTAGTTGGATAACCAATCGTCCTGCTACTGGTGGCGTCCTTTATGGTAAAACTACTACATATGGTCATTATGTAGGTACAAGTCGTAACGATAGCTATCAGGAAGTGGTTATTGTGTCTTTAGACTCTAAAACCACTTATCATTTTAAGATTATTGCTAGTACTGATGATCAAACAGTAGAATCCTTTGACCACAG
>JBBIVB010000007.1:26495-30715 GCA_037439965.1 Candidatus Veblenbacteria bacterium
TTACTACTGGAACTTGGAAAGTAATAAGTGATTTAATGATTAATGATTTACATTTACTTTATATTGGTGGTAGCGTCGTGACAGCAGCTTGGACCACCGATCGTGAAGCAGACGGTTTTTTAGAATTAGTAACTTTATCTGATTATCAATCCTCTGGTTTTAAAAGAACCAGAAAAGCTTCTCAAGATGGAAAAATTATTAACCACGAAGTGACGGTTATGAGATTACCACTTAATACAACATATTATTTTAGGGTAATTTCTAAAGATAAAGATGGTAATCAAGCTGTTCGAGAAGGGTATATTTTTTCTACTTTAAATAGTGAGGTTAACGAAAAAATAGATTTAACTATTAATCAAGTAGCTCCAGCTAGTTCACCTGATCCATTAATTAGTTCTAATACTGTCACTTTTTTATGGTATACTAATCGGCCTGCCAAAGGTTATATTGAATATAAACCAGTGGATAATAAAAAAGCTAAAGGTGGCAAAGTTCAGGAGACTGGTTATTCAAAATATAACCACCAATTAACAATAGATGGTTTACAACCAGATACTACTTACAAATTTAAAATTTTTGCCCAGGATATTTTAGGTAAAAAAGTTACTTTAGAAGAAAGATTAATTCGTACTGCTACACTAGGGAGAGTTTTGGGAGTATATACTGAATTACCATCCCAAAGCGTGCAGTCTAATCTGCGTTATTATACAGAAAGCAAACGCAATTTAGTCTTAGAGCAGAAATTAGCTCAAGATCTACGTACCTATTTAATAAAACAATTTAATGGTAGAGTACCTCGTATTTCTAGAGAAAATTGGTTTACTTTGATTCGAGCTTTTGTATATGGTGGTTATCCAGGCGAGGCAATTGTGCAAGCAATAAAATTTGGCGGCAAGACTGTTCACCCGATGATTTTTTGGAGTGCCTGGAGAGATACTTCAACTTATAAGGAATATATTAATAGATAAATAGAAATTACTCCGCCAACACAGGCGGAGTAATTTCTAATCTGTTTCTTTGCGTTCACCTAAAACAACATTAATAAATAATTCTGTGCCGTTTCGTAAGATTTTAAGTCTAATTTCTTGACTAGGGCTAAAATTAGATATTACTGAACCTAAAGATTTAGTGTTTGATAATTTTATATTATTAAGCTCAAGTACTATGTCGCCTACTTTTAAACCAGCTTTTTCTGCTGGGCTACCCGGTACGATACCAGAATTACCTTCTTGATCTCTGGTTAAAATATATGCGCCATTAGTAACCGAAGACACTTTATAATATTGAGCCACCGCGCGATTTAGCATTACATAACGTACACCCAAAAAAGCTCGCGTAATCTCATTTTTTCGCAAAAAGATATTATATGATTGTTTAATTTTATTAATAGGAATAGCAAAACCCAGTGATTCACCAGAACGATTAATTGCTGTATTCATACCTATAACCTCACCTTTAAGATTTATTAACGGGCCGCCAGAATTTCCTGGGTTAATAGAAGCATCGGTTTGAATAGTACCTTCAATGGTTTCTGTTAAACCACCTCTGGAAGCGGTAATAGTGCGTCCGATTCCGGAAACTATTCCTTTGGTGACGCTATTAGGAAATTCATTTAAGACATTGCCGATAGCTAATACTGTTTGACCAATTTGCACTTTATCTGAATCACCAAAAGTTACTGGTTTAAAACCGCTGCCTTCTATTTTAACAATCGCAATATCAAACAAAGGGTCACGTGCTAAGACCGAGGCGCGATACTCTTGCCCATCGCTGGTAATAGCTAAGTAATTAGCATTTTTATCATTAACCACATGTTTATTAGTAATAATGTAGCCGTTGGAGGAAACTAAAAAGCCAGTACCGCCACCAGTATCAGTAGGCGTTATCATACCATTATTATCTTGATCTCTAAAAGTTATCAAGCTAACCACTGAAGGTAATATTTTTTGGTAAGTATTAATAACCGCCTCCTCTTCTGTTACCACAATATTATTAGATTGAGCAGCGAATAGTCCTTGAATCCAATCTTTGGTTATTAAAATAGAGCTAATTAATAAAATACAGACAAATAATATTTTCCAGACTTTTTTCATAAGTTTTAGTGATTAAAATTAAGTAGTAATTAAGTTTACCCAGTTAGAAAAGTATGTTTATTAATCTACCGTCCTTTCTTTAAAAAAGGATTGATCTGATTTCTCAGCACAAAAGTATAATTTTTTGATGGGGTTTATTATTTTATAAAACGATGGTCTAATATATTTTTACACAATCAAAGGTAATTGTTCTAGTTCTACTTTTTTACCAGTAATAATGCTGTCAATACGATAAGCGCCATGAGTAGGGGCTTCAATAAATCCATTCCAAGCTACCCGCGCCAAGCCGCCAGAGTTTACCCAATCAAATAACCATTCGTTAGTATAGCGAGGGTCATTTTGAGTAATTCCTCCACCAACGGTTTTAAGCCAAATTCTATTAAAGTGTTCCTGTGAACCAATTGGCGGAGCCATGATGATAGGTAAACCTAAGCCGGTATAAAATGATAACTCTGATGGTTTAGTCCATAAAATATCAGTAGTATGCAAAATTTGACTGAATTCTCTAAAGTAACTCTTATAATCTTTTTGGTATAAAATTTTTATACCATTACCAAGAAATTTATCCAAACCCGAGTTTTGGCAACCTTGTTTAAAATAATTGGCTACATCAGGTCTAATGCCGGCTACTAAATTAACTTTGATTTTACCGCGAGAGATGGGTATGGCTAAACTATTTATAATTTGTAAGCCAATAGCTTTTTGTGCACCGGCTCCGCCCACAGCGAAGGTTAAGGTTAAGATGTGTTTATGATTTAATTTACGCCAATTTTTTCCCAAGTAAGCAGCAATAGTTTTTTCGTATTTAGTAATAAAAATTTTATTAGGGTCTAGGTTCCTTAAACGGCGCGATAAATCTTGTTTAATAATATTAATTCTTGGTCCGCCAATTAGTTCTTTAGGCAGAGGGAAGCCAGTTAAGAAAATATTTTTCGGTTTAACGCCATAAAGTTTTAAACGTTCCACTACTCGGCCGTTGGGCGCAAAATATTTAATGTTACTTTTTTGTGGGTCATAAGGTACCCAGGTGCGACTGCAATCAGCATCACAAACCACACAATAAATATCATTAGGATAACCATGCTCCTCTGCCGTAAAAGCCATTTGAAAAAAAGTAGTAATTAGTGGTAATTTTTTATTTCGTTTGACTAATTGCTCTATTAAATGTTTACCAATACCTTGATGAATTAAAGTATAAACTTCTCTTAATTGCAGGTTAGGAAATGATAAATCGCGGCGGGGATAAAAGGTTGGAATTGATTGCAATTTATCTATTACTTCAAAAATTACCTCTCCTAACAAAGGTACGGCTTTAAAGCGTGAAATAGTTTCATAAATACGTCGGCTTTGTAGCCACAATTTGCGGTCTCGGGAAGGTATTCCAGGATAGTTATTTGCCACGATAATTCCACTATAAGCTAACTCTTTTAAACCATAAGCAGCACGTTCATGTCCATAGCCCATATCTACCGATATTACCCAGGCTTGTTTAGATTGTTTCATAAGATTATTATAGCAGATTAATAAATTTCTTAGATGGTGGTATAATAATTTTGATTTACCATATGGGTATTTGCTTTAATCGTTCTCTAATATAAAAGGAGTTAAATTATATTGGAACACTCTTCCTGTAAATTATCTTAATTAAGGTGTTTAATAAGGATGAGTAATATCAGCAATGGTAGAACATTACTATGGCTGGCTTTTTTATTTTATAAATCATTGACCCAAAATTTATCTTATGTTAAGTTTTGATAAAAGAAGAAAATAAATAAAAACATCAGAAAGATAAATTACATGCGTACTTTTAAAATTATAATTCTTGTTGGCGTATTTATCTTAGATTTTACAATATGTTTTGCCCAATCTAGTAATGAGGCAGTGTATCCTGATACTATAATTAGTAAATACAAAGTTGATAGTAGTGACACTCGTCTTCTTACCAAAGCCTGGTTTTGGAAAGCTTTAGGTTTAATGCCTAAAAGTTTTACTCTTTTGGAGTGTAAATGGTTGAATAATAAAATTCTGAATTTTTATATTTTATTAGTAGATGATAATGGTGATAAGTGGGTAGAATTATATTCTGATACTTCTAAGAGGTCAGTAGTAGTATTGCCAAGTGATACT
>JBBIVB010000008.1:0-26882 GCA_037439965.1 Candidatus Veblenbacteria bacterium
GCGGCTGGCGGCGGGTTCGTCAGCGTCAGCGATTTTGAAAATAGGTGCGAGCTTGGAAAAATAAAGACACCAGAATAGAACTTTGTTCTCAGTAGAGTTTTTTGATTTTTGATCTATAAATGATAATTTTTGGAATCATACTATTTTTATTAGCGGTCTTTAAGACTTGACATAAAATAGCCACTTTGCTAAAATGTTATTCTAAAGGGTTAAATAAAAATAGCCTGTATAAATTTTTAGCTGGGTTGACCCCACTGTTGATCCCTCTGTAGCGTTTGGCATTTTTTCCAGGCACTACCCCCCACAAGTCAACCCAGCTTTTTCTATTTATTAGTTATTAGTTTGTCTATGGCGGAGGTTAAATTTGTGTCGTTATAATAATCAGTTAGTTGTTTTTGCCAATCTTTATCTTGAATATTAATATTAGGCTCTACACCTCTGCCTTCAATAGGTTGCCCATCATCGCGCAAGACTACAGCTTTGACTATTAAAGCATAATATTCAACAGATTCATTAAGGCGAGTTTTAATGGGAAAGAAATTTTCCACTGTACCGCGGCCGCCAGTGGTTTCGCCAACCAGTAAGCCAATATTATACTTTTTTAGTGTGGTAGCCAAAACCTCGGCGGTGGATTGGGTTCCTTTATCAATTAAAATAATAATTTTTCTGATTTTTTTTAGAATAGGTATTTTTTCGGTGATGGTTTTATGTGGTTCGCTTTTACCTTGGCGATAATAGTCATAAGCATATTGATTCGGGCCAATAAAGAATCCAGTTAAGTAGGGTAGCGTATCAATATTGCCGCCAAAATTACCTCTTAAATCAATAATTAAGGAGTTTAAGTTTTGGTTAGCTAGATTATTTATCTTATTTTTAAATTCCTCAATAGTAGTCGGGGCGATTTGTTTGATTTTTAAATATAAAATATTAGGCGCAATGATTCTTTCACTAATTGTTGACTCGGCGCCAGTTTGATCATAGATTGCTCTATCATCCTTGTTACCTAAAGTTTGGTAAGCGCGTTCAGTGGTTTCTAACTGTTGTTTAGCTTCAGGCGTTGATTCTTTGCTTAATTGCTCAACTTTAGTTTGATAAGCTTGGGTAATTTGTTCAGCTGAAGCATTTTTATTTATACCTAAAACAGAATAGAGATTAGTTTCAGTGTCAATGTTATTAGAAACATTTCTCAACACTTGCTTTTTTTGGTTATTATAAAGGCGATTGCGGTTATTGGGTGTCAGGCTGGCCAAAACAGCATCTCCTAAAGTAGTAACCAGTTCCTGTTGCTTAGTTTCGTCATAATCCTTAAGCCAGTTATCAAGTAAGTTTATTAAATAACTACGCTTAGAACTATCTAAAGTTTGTAGGTTACCAGATAATTTTTCTGCACCCAAGCGATATAAATTAGTTAATTGTTCATCAGTTATTTTATCCCAATAATTTTCGGTAATTAGGTCATAGATATTAAGCAGGAAGTTAACTCGAGGATTATTACTTTGTAGTGTTCCCCAGGAAATAATAATACGGCTCGATGCCCATAAACCAAAAGAAACGCCTAGCATTAAAATAGTAGCTAAGAGTACTAGGTAGCTGATGATTAAAAAGGTGTTCTTTTGTTTGATAAGTATATTTTTTATTTGCCGCGGTTTTTTACTAGATAACAGCGGGGTAGGGTTTGGCGGCGTAAAAGAGGTTTGGTCAGAAATCATAAATCGTAAAAGTATTATAACAAATTTAATCATCTTTTCCTAATTTTCCTAATTTGCAGGAAAAGGTATTTTTCTTTATAATAATTTTACTAATAATTAGAACTTAAATTAGTTTAAGTTCTCAGAAAGGAGATTTTTATGGATAACGAAATGTTAGGTACGTCAGCCAAAATTAATTGGGAATGGCGTAACCCTAAGATAGTGATTTTGTTAGTAGCTTTAGTGTTATTGGCAGTGATTGTAGTGGTTTCTATTTTACGCGATAGGTTTGTTAATCAAACTCAATGGCAGGTGCAGGTTGTTGGTGAGGGAAGGGTAGCTTATCAACCAGATATAGCCATCGTTAATTTAGGTGTGCAGGTAGAAAGAGTATGGGCGGCTGATTCTGCTTTAAAGCAGTTAAATGATAAGATGAACAAAGTAGTAGCGGCTATTAAAGGAGCGGGTATTGCAGCAGAAGATATTCAAACCCAAAATTATAATTTACAATCACAAACCGATTATCGTGACGGCATAAGCATTCCCCTAGGTTACCTTGCTAGTCAGCAATTATTAGTGAAAGTAAGAAAGATAACTGAAGGTGATGTAGTTAGTAAAGTGATTGCTGCTGCAACTTCAGCTGGTGCTAATCAAGTTAATGGCATTACTTTTGACGTATCAAATTTAAACGATTTAAAGCAGGAGGCTCGAATCAAAGCCTTAGCTGATGCCAAGGAGCGGGCTTCTAGTCTAGCTGATGCTGCTGGTGTAAGGTTGGGTAAAGTAGTTGGTTGGTGGGATAACATTATTCAGGCGCCTGGTATAAATAATGTTTATTATGGAGTAGGCGGTGAGGGTAAGGGTGGTGGAGGTGTTATTAGTACCCCACAAATTCCTACTGCTACACAGGAGATTATTATTGATATTAATTTAAGCTATTTAGTTAAATAATTTTATCTGATAAAAGAGCACGTTGGTTACACTGATAATAGTGTGCTCTGTATATTTTATGCCCAAAACATCTAAGTCAAAATTAACTTTAGCTCAAATTAAAGAAGCTATGACTCAATTTATTCCATATCTTAAAAGCCACACTGGTGGTTTAGAAGTGGTTTCTTGGAACAGTAAAACGGGCACGGTGGAAATTAAGTTGCAAGGAGCTTGCTATAGTTGTATTTTAGCTAGTATTACTTTAAAAGAAGTAATAGAAGCCAACTTACGGCAAAAATATCCTGAAGTTAAAAAAGTGATAACAATTAATTAGAGTTAGGGTGTGGTTGAGGGGTACCACCAGCTTCCTCTATGCTGGTAGATTTAGTTCCAATTGCGAATAGGTCAGGTAATTGTTTAATTTTTTCTTGGTTGGTAGTTTTTTTAATCTTTAAGGCAGTTAGCACGTTTTCGTATAAATTTAGATCTATTTGTTTTAACGATATCTCACTGCGTAAGAGAAATATTTTTTCTGCTTGAGTTAAAGTATTATAGAAATAAAAAAACAAAAATCTACCTGAAAGATAGATAGCTATCAGCAATATTATCATCACCAACCAGGAACTAACTTTAATAATTTGCCCTAGGTTGGGCTGTTGCCAGTGAAATTTAATTTTAGGTAATTTTAATTTCATGGTTGATAATAAGCTTCAGCTAAAAGTAAGGTAGTTAGAGATTGGCTGCTTTTATCTTTAGTAGCTGCTAATCTTAAAGAGGAAATGTTTATATAGTAGTCTAAATCTTCCAAACCAACCAAGTAGTTTAATAATTGAGCATAATTACTTTGTAATTTTATTTGTAAGGGGAGTTTACGGTCTTTTTTACTGCTTTCCGAAGAGGATAATTTAACCTCTGGTTCCAGCTGTAGGTTACTAGCTAAAGTTTCTAGAGAAGTGAAAAGATCTAATTCTTTGTTTTCGGTGACAAAAACACTTTTTAATTTACTAAGAGTGGGTTTAATTTTATTATATTGTTCGATGACAGATCTAAGATTTTGTCCTCGATTAAATATTTTTTCTGCCTCCACACGTTTGGTATATATATCCTGGCTTAGCTCTTTGATACGTTTGCCATTAGGATAAATAACCATCGCAGACAAACCAATAACAATGATTAGCAAAGTAGCTAAAGTAATGATAATTTTTTTACTGGAAAGCATACCATTATGGGTCATAGTTTATTGAATTCTAATAAATTTATTTTGGCGGTTAATTGAAATTCCACATTAGTTTTGGTAAGCAGGTTGCTAATTGGACTTGAGACCTCGCTTAAATAAGATAGCGATTCCAAATTTTCTTTTAGTTTTAAAAAATCTTCTCTAGTTTGCGCTTGACCTTGTATGTTTATTGTCATATTTGATTTTTCTATATTAAGAGAAGCAATGATTATATTAGAGGGAATAGCGCGAGTGAGTTCAATAAGAAAATTTGACCATTTAACAAATTCTTTTTGAATGCTAGCTACTTCTTTTAGTGATAAATTAATTTTATTAATTTCTTGGTCTAAGCCTAGATTTTTTTGGTTCACCATGGTTAACTGTTGCACTACCGTTACATAGTTATTTTCTAGCATCAGGCGAGCTGAGATAAAAATAGCCGAGAGCATAATGGTTACACTTAAAACCATCCAGACCAAAGTTCGGAGTGATAAATATATATATTCGTAACGCAAATCGTTTTTTTGCTCGGGACTAATTAGGTTAAGGCTGATCATAGGTTATAGTAAACGGTCTTAAAGCCAACCCAATAGCTGTAGTATAGGATAATAATAATGATAGTTTATAAGGAGCGTCTGAGCCAGTAATATTAATCCAAGGATCTCCTTTAGCAGCTTTGATATTAAGTTCTTCGGTTAAAAAAGTATCTAATTGTTTTAAATTAGAACCACCGCCACATAAAATAATTCTTTTAATATCTTGGGTATTGGTAAAGTGTTCTTTATAAAAGTCTATAGTGTCCAGGATTTTTTTAGTCAATTGTTCAATAGTGGGTAATAATATTTTATGTACCATTCCTTCGCCGCGGGTGGAATCTAAACCATAGACTAATTTAGCCTTTTCCGCTTCTGCGTTAGTGATATTTAAATTATGCATCAATTCTTGAGTCATAGCTATTCCTGAGATAGGTAGACTGACAGTAAATTGAATAGTTTCTTTATCATAAACGCATAAGCTAGTATGTGAAGCGCCAAAATCAATAATCATAGTAGCCCCTATCTCTTTTTCTGAAGTGGGAGTAATTAAACTTCTAACGATAGCTTCAGCTTCTATTTCTAAAGCAATAGTGGTAAGTCTGGCTTGTTTAAAAGCTTGGTTATAACTATTAACAATATCTTTAGGGGCCACACCAATTAAAACTGGAATACGTTTATTAGGGAGAGCTTTACCAACTAGCTGCCAATCCCAGTAAGTATCATTAATAGATAATGGAATATGATGCTCGGCTTCCCATTTAATAGCCTCACCGATTTCTTCAGGAGACATGGGGGGAATATCAATCATTTTGATAAAAGTTTTATTCTCAGGTAAACACGCTACTGCATAACGAGTGGTAAATCTACCGATTTTAGGATGGATAATTAATTTTTCTATAGCCTGCGCCATAGCATTTAAATTGACTATTTTTCCATCCTTAATAATTCCTTCAGCTAAAGCAATATCACTAAGAGCTTTTAATTTCCAAGCGCCCCGTAGATTTTTAGTTAGTTGAACGGCTTTTATAGAACGTTCGCTAATATCCAAACCGATGATATTTGGTTTTGTTTGAAAAAACATATTATATTACTTGTGCTAGATTATACATTGGCATAAGGATAGAGACGGCAAAGAAACCTACAGCTGCACCTAATAATAATATTAAGATAGGTTCAATTATAGTAGATAGGTTGCTCATAATTCTATCAACTTCTCCTTCATAAAATTCAGCCAAATCACTTAAAACGCTATCCAAAGTGCCCGTTTCTTCTCCTACTGAGCTCATTTGAATAACTAAGGGAGGGAAAAGTTTGCTATGGACCCCTAAGGCCTGGGAGACTGATCTGCCAGTTTTTACTTCTTCAGCAGCAGCCAGTAATGCTTGGCGATACCAAACATTACCTACGGTAGAAGAAGTAATATTAAAAGCTTGAACAATATGGATATCTGTTTTTAACAAAGAGGAAAAAGTGCGAGAGAATTTAGCCAAATTAATTTGAGTAAATATTTTTTTAAAGATCGGCAGTTTAAGCAAGAAGCTATGCCATACTTTTTTGCCGCTCGCAGTTTTTATGTAATAGATAAAAATACTTATCAAGATAACTAAACCAATAGCTACCCGATGTCCTTGGCTAGAGATAAAATCACTAGTAGCGATTAAAAGTCGCGTTGGTAACGGTAATTCAGCTGAAACCTCTTTAAAAATATAAGTGATTTGTGGCAGCACAAAAACAATCATTAATATACCAATAACAATCATTGCGCTAACAACTATAATCGGATAAGTCATCGCGCTGCGCACTTTACTGAGAAGAGCATAATTTTTACGTAATTGAGTAGTTAGTTGTAATAATACTTCTTCTAATTTTCCACTTTTTTCTCCCGCTCGAATCATATTAACAAATAATTCAGGAAAGACTTTTGGATATTTAGCTAAAGTATCAGACAAAGTGTCGCCTTTCTCTACTTCTATTTCAATCTGTTGAATTATTTTTTTAAAGCGTTTATTAGTGGTTTGATCAGCTAGGGTATGCAAAGCTATAGTTACGGTTAAACCAGCTTTTAGCATCACTTGTAGATTTTGTGTAAAAAAGATTTTATCAATAGTTTTTATTCTTCGCAAAGAATCAAAAGATAATTTATTAGAGGTTTTTTCTCCCACCTCTTCCATGGCTTGCAAACCAGTTAGGAGTAAACTTTGTTGATTTAGTTTTTTTGCCACTTCCGACTCATCTTTAGCTTCTATTTCACCTTTTTTTATATTTCCTTGAGGGTCGCGGGCTGTATAATTAAAACGCATATTTATTCTTTAGTAACTCTTAATATTTCTTCTAGGCTAGTTATGCCTTTAACTGCTTTTATTATACCGTCATCTAGCATAGGAATCATACTCTCTTCTATACCCTTAGCAATCAATTTTTCTACAGGTGCGTTGGCTAAGATTAGTTCTCCCACTGACGGTGTTATTTCTAAAACCTCATAAATACCTATTCTCCCTTTATATCCTTCATTATTACATTGTTTACAACCTTTAGGTTGGTAGAAGGTGATTTTATCTATATTCTCATTGTCTTTGATAACTTTTAATTTATACAAAAATTGAATTATTCTTTCAATATTTAATTTCTTTTTCAATTCTACTAAATTATCTTTAGATAATTTATAAGGAGTCATGCAGTTTTGACATAGTTTTCGTACTAATCTTTGAGCTACCACCACATTAACAGTAGAGGAAATTAAAAAGTTAGGGATACCCATTTGTGCTAATCTTGGTAAAGTACCGGCCGCATCATTAGTGTGCAGGGTTGATAGTACCAGGTGGCCGGTCATAGCCGAATGGATAGCAATTTCTGCAGTTTCAGAATCCCTGATTTCTCCTACCATAATAATATTAGGGTCTTGTCTTAATAAAGCTCTTAAGCCTGTGGCAAAAGTAAAACCAATCTTAGGATTTACCTGGCTTTGGTTTACTCGCGGTATCCGGTATTCTATAGGATCTTCAATAGTAGAGATATTAATCTCTGGTTTATTAAGTAGGTTTAAAATTGAGTAAAGGGTAGTGGTTTTACCTGAACCAGTAGGACCAGTAGCCAAAATCATCCCGTGTGGTTTTTCAATATTGCGTTTAACGATTTCTAGAGCATTCCCCCAAAAGCCTAGTTGTTCCAAGGTAAGTATTTGTCCAGATTCATGCAATAAACGCATTACTATTTTTTCACCATTAAATACTGGAATAATAGAAACACGGAAAGATACTTCATATTCATTAGTTTTTATTTTAAAACGGCCATCTTGGGGAAGGCGGTGTTCGTCTAGTTTAAGATTAGACAAAATTTTTATTCTGGCGATTAATCCAGCCTGAATATTTTTAGGTAAAGTCATGACGTCGTGTAAAACTCCGTCAATACGGTAGCGCACTATTACCTCGGTATCGGTAGGTTCAATATGAATATCAGAGGCTCTTTCAAAAATAGCGTATTCTAACAGCGTATCAACCATACGAACAATCGGTATGTCTTCAGCTAATTGTTGTAGTTTTTCTCCAGCTGCTTCTTCACTATGAGTTTCTTCTTTGGTTAAAGCTTCAAATTCTGCCTTTAAACTCTTATGATATTGTTTGATCACTTCTTTTATTCCCGATGGGGTAGTAAGGTTAACAACAATAGGGCAATTAAATTTTTTCTCTAAGAATTCAAAAGTTTGAATATCATCAGGGTCAATGGTTGCCACTTTTAAAGTCTCCTTATCTTTATCAAAGGCGATTATTTGATGGGTTTGGGCAATTGGTTCGGGAATAGCCTGTAAGATGTCTTTACGAATGACAATATTCTTTAAGTCCACAAACGGTAGATTGTTTTGCTCAGCTATCAATTCATACAGCTTTTTCTCGGAAATCAAATTTTGTGCTACCAAGTAATCTTCCAGACTGGTTTTTTTAATTTTTACCTCCCGTTGTATTTTAGCTAGTTTATCAGTCTCAATAATTTTACCAGCCGATAACGCTTTAATAATTTTTTCTTGATTTAACATATAAGCGAAATGTTTGATTTTTGGTAACTAATACCTATTGAAATTATACCATCTTTATTTATTACCTCAAATAGTGGAGATTTAAAGTTGAGATTGGTAGCACTAGCAGCTTTAGGTTGAAAAATTGCTGTAATTTAGTTAAAATCAAAAGCAGCTATGTTTAGATTGAATGCTATCTTTGGTAAATTAGCTTGGTTAATGTTTTGGCGCTCGTTTGGGGTTTGGCTACCAACTTTAGTTGGTATTTTAGCTAATTTAACTGTTTGGCTTTTACCCCCTTGGCAATTGAATTTAAATGGCCGTAGCTATATCGCTTTACATTATTCAATTTATGTTGGTACTACCAGGTTAGCTCCTTGGTATCACATTTATTTGATGCCAGCCAGCGGACTGTTGGTTTTAGTAATTCATAATCTTTTGGCTTACTTATTACCAGGTCGTTATCAATTATTAAAGAAAATCTTACTTTGGTCAGCAGCAGGTATAAACTGTTTGTTAATTTGGGTTATTTATTTGTTGATTGTTTTTAATAGCTAAAGAATTTTTATGGAGACTTATGCGGTATTAAAAATTTTAACACTCACCACTATTTCTTTTATAATGGCTTGGTTTCTAACGCCTTTATGGACGCATATTTTATACAAATATAAGCTAGGTAAACAAATACGTGATGAAATGACGGCGCCGATTATGTCTAAATTACATCAAGCTAAACAAGGCACTCCTACTATGGGGGGAGTGTTAATTTGGGGCACTACTTTGATTTTGATTTTATTAGTTTGGTGGTTTAGTTCTTTAGGGATTTTGCCGGCTGATTTTAATTTCTTTAGTAGGGAAGAAACTTTATTACCATTAGGAGCGTTAGTTGCTTCAGCTCTAGTTGGTTTATTAGATGATTGGTTTAATGTTCGTAAGTTGGGCCCTAAAGGTGGTGGCCTGAAAATGAGATACAAATTACTAATTTATACTTTAATAGCCATAGTTGGCGCTTGGTGGTTTTACTACAAGTTATCCTGGACCGTTTTATATCTCCCTTTTATAGGAACAGTTGATATTAGTTTATGGTATATACCAATATTTATTTTTATTATTGTAGCTACTTCTTTTTCAGTTAATGAAATAGATGGTTTAGATGGTTTAGCTGGCGGCACTTTATTAGCTGCCTTTGCTTCTTTTGGTTCAATCGCTTTTTTACAAGGCAGAGTTAATTTAGCCGCTTTCTGCGGAGTGATTACTGGAGCTTTATTAGCTTTCTTATGGTTTAATATTAATCCGGCTCGATTTTTCATGGGTGACACTGGCGCTATGTCGTTAGGGGTGACTTTAGGGATAGTATCTTTGTTAACTAATACTGTTTGGCTTTTACCAATCATTGGGTTTTTATTTGTTTTAGAATCAGTATCTGTTCTTATTCAATTAGTAGCCAAGAAATTATTTGGCCGTAAAGTTTTTTTATCAGCGCCCCTGCATCATCATTTAGAAGCCATCGGTTGGTCAGAACCTAAAATAGTTATGCGTTTTTGGGTGGTGGCAGGAGTTTTAGCAGTTATTGGTTTAATACTTTTCTTGTTGGAGCGGGCTTCTTAAAATTATGTTATTACATAACAAAAAGATATTGTTAGTAGGTTTAGGTTTGCAAGGAGGTGGGGTGGCTACTGTCAAATGGTTAGTTAGGCGGGGAGCTAAAGTAACGGTACTAGATGCCAAAACTAAAACCGAATTAGCTCCTAGTTTACTTAAGTTAAGAAGTTGGCAGGTTAAATATATTTTTGGAAGAAATTCCTTGGCAAATCTCGCGGATTTTGATATTTTAGTACAAAATCCAGCTGTACCCCAAAACCACCCTTTAATTATTCTGGCGAGAAAATTAAGATTACCTATTGTTAATGAAGCTAGTTTATTTTTTACCAATTGTCCAGCTCCCATCATTGGTATTAGTGGTAGTAAGGGTAAGTCCACTACTGCCGCTCTTTTAGGATATATTTTTAAAAAATATAATTCTCACACTATAGTTGCTGGTAATATACGAGATCAAATTATGTTAGATGTTTTGCCTAAAATTAAACCAACTACCTCAGTAATTTTAGAATTATCTTCTTGGCATTTAGAGGGTTTGGGACGTTGGCGTTTAAGCCCACAATTATCTATAGTCACCAATATTTTACCTGACCATTTAAATCGATATCGCAATTTAAAAGATTATGCTCAAGCTAAATCTAATATTTGGCTTTGGCAGAAAAAAGAAGACAAAGTGATTTTAAATTATGATAATATTTGGACTAGAAAAATGGGAAAGTGTGCTCCAAGTCAAGTTTATTGGTTTAGTACCAAGCAGCCAGTTGCTCGCGGTTCTTATCTTAGCCATAAAAACATTTATTATCGGGATAGAAATAAGGTAGTAAAAGTATTATCTGTTTCTTCCGTAAAACTTTTAGGGGAGCATAATTTAGGCAATATTTTAGCTGCTACTGTCGCTGCTTTAACCAGTAGTGTTCCTTTATCTTGCGTTAGATGGGGACTCAAAAACTTTAAAGGTTTGCATTCTCGTTTAGCCTTAGTCGCTACTCGTCGTAAAATTTCTTATTATAATGATACTACTGCCACTACTCCTGAAGCTGCCATAGCGGCGATTAAAGCTTTTCCGGGGCGTCAGATAATTTTAATTGCCGGTGGTACAGATAAAAATTTATCTTATCAGGCTTTAGCTAAATTAATTAAGCAAAGGATAAATCATTTAATTTTGTTACCCGGTAGCGCTACTAATAAATTAGTAGTCAATTTAGGAAAGAATTATCGTTATGTTCGAGTTAGCTCTATGCAACAGGCAGTTAAACTAGCTAAACGTCAAGCTAAGCCAAATCAAATAGTATTACTTTCCCCGGGGGCTGCTAGTTTTGGCTTGTTTGTTAATGAATGGGATAGGGGAGAGCAGTTTATAAAAGCTGTTAAAAAATTAGCCTAAAATATGAAATTGTTTGCGCCACAACACCGTTTAGATGTAACCTTAGTGATTTTTATTTGGCTAGCGGTAGCTGTTGGCTTATTATTATTAGCCTCTGCCTCTTCGGTGGTGTCTTTTCAAAAATTTGGCTGGAGTTATTTTTATTTATCAAGACAGGTGCTAGCCGGTGTGATTCCTGGCTTAATTTTATTTTTAATTTTTGCCATATTTGATCAGGAAAGAATTTGGCGCATGTCTCGATTAATATTTATTATCAATTTATTAGCTTTGGGTTTGGTATTAATTCCTGGTATTGGGGTTAGTCTAGGTGGAGCTAGTCGTTGGCTAGATTTAAAAATTTTTAGTTTTCAGCCCTCGGAATTGGTAAAATTCACTTTTTTGTTATATTTAATCACTTGGCTTACTAGTAAATCGCCCCAAGATATTAAAAGCTGGAGCAGCGGGGTTTTACCTTTTTTATGGCGAGTAATTTTGGTTACTGGTTTATTAATATTACAGCCAGATATGGGTACGGCCGTGGTTATTTTGGGTGTATCTTTGGCAGTTTTTTATATAGCCGGTGGTAGGCATACAGTTATTGTTTTATTGATAGCTTTAGGTGCTGGAATTTTTTATTTATTAATTAAGATGGCGCCTTATCGCTTAAGCCGTTTAACAGCTTTTTTAAATCCCGAACTTGACCCTCAAGGTATAGGTTATCATATTAATCAGGCACTCTTGGCTATTGGTTCAGGTGGTTTTTGGGGGAGAGGCTTAGGGCATTCTATTCAAAAATATCAGTATTTACCAGAAGTAACGGGCGATTCTATTTTTGCTGTAGTAGCTGAAGAGTTGGGTTTTGTTTTAACCAGCCTAGTTATTTTACTATTAGCCGGAATAGTTTGGCGCATCTGGCGGTTGGCACAGTTAGCTGGCAGCGAAATTGGTAGTTTATTCTGCTTTGGTGTGGGGTGCTGGCTTGCTATTCAAATTTTTGTTAATATCGGTGCTATGTTAGGCATTTTACCTTTAACCGGCATTCCTTTGCCTTTTGTTTCCCATGGTGGTACAGCCCTAACTTCGTTATTAGCGGCTTTAGGTTTGGTAGTTAATATCTCCTGTACTACCAAGAAAGTGGAGTCAAGACGATGAAAATATTATTTGCAGGTGGTGGTACTTTAGGTTCTGTTACTCCGATGTTGGCAGTAGCAGACAGGTTACGACAATTAAACCCAGAAACTAAGTTATACTGGTTAGGCACTAAGAATGGTCCCGAGCGGACTTTTGTAACAGAAGCTAAAATTTTGTTTAAGGCCATACCTTGCGGCAAATGGCGCAGATATTGGTCTTGGCAAAATTTTATTGACCTTCTTAAGTTGGATATAGGTTGCCTGGTAGCGTTATATCTGTTGATTAGTTTAAGACCGCAGGTAGTGGTATCGGCTGGTAGTTTTGTGGGGGTGCCTGTTGGTTGGGCAGCTTGGGTTTTAGGTATACCGATTTTAATTCATCAGCAAGATATAATTCCTAGTTTATCAAATAAGTTATTGCAAGGTTTAGCTCGAAAAATTACCAGCGTTTGGCCAAATAATTATTTTCCACCAAATAAGCTAGTAGTTACTGGCAATCCGGTAAGGCCTGATTTTCTTTATGAGTATAAGAAAGAGAAAGTATTAAATGAATTAGGATTTAGTTCTGATAAACCAATATTGTTAGTAGTTGGTGGCGGTACTGGTGCGGCATTTTTAAATCATTTAGTGGCGGACAATTTATCGGAATTATTAAAATGTTGTCAGATAATTCAAATAGCCGGCGAAAATAAAGATTGTGCTTCAAAGACTAACGGTTTTCGCTCTTTTACTTTAGTTACTAAAGAAATTCCAAAATTCTTAAAAGTAGCAGATTTGGTGGTAACCCGTGCTGGCATGGGTTTTTTATCAGAATTAGGTTATTTAGCGAAACCAACAATAATTATTCCGATTCCTCAAAGCCATCAGGAAGCTAATGCTAAATTTCTAGAATCACAACAAGCAGCAGTAGTTTTATCCCAAAATATTTTAACAGCAGAATCATTTATTAGTGCTATTAAAAATCTTTTAACCGATGCAAAATTAAGAGAGCGTTTGGGTGTAAATTTAAAAAAATTGTTTCCTCCTGGGGCAGATGTTAAAATAGCAGAGATTATCAAACAATTAGCTAATAATATGTAGAGTATGAGTTTATTAAACGCTAAAAAAGTTTATCTAGTTGGTATTAAAGGCCAAGGTATGACAGCTCTAGCCCAGATTTTAAAACAGTTAGGTTTGCAAGTTACTGGTTCTGATACTGAAGAAAAGTTTTTTACCGACCAGGTATTGCATCAGGCAGGTATAGAATTTTATGAGGGATTTAAACCTAGCCATTTGGACTCCACTATAGATTTGGTAGTTTATTCCTCAGCTTATAATGAAACTAACCACGAGATAGCAGAAGCTAAAAAGCGGCAGATTCCTTTAATGAATTTTGCAGAAAGTTTAGGCGAGCTAACCAAGCAATTTAAATCTATAGCCATTGCAGGCAGTCATGGTAAAACAACTATTTCTGCTATGCTGGCATTTATTTTATGGAAAGCTAATTTTAGTCCTAATGCTTTTATTGGTTCACAAGTGCCGCAGTTTGGTGGCAATGCTTTACTTGGCACTTCAGAGTGGTTTATTTTTGAAGCCGATGAATATCAAAACAAATTTCAATATTTTTATCCTCAAAGTATTATTTTAACCAGCATTGATTGGGACCATCCTGATTTTTATTCCACTCCTCAAAGTTATTATCAAGCCTTTGTTGAGTTTTTATGCAAAATACCACAAGATGGTTTTGTGGTGGCTAATTATGATGATGAATTAGTACGGCGGGCAGTTAGTGAAGCCAATATTAAATCAGAACAAATAGTAAGTTACGGTTTAACTCGTGGTAATTGGCGGTTAATGCGTACTTGGTTAGATCAAGGGCGTTGGCATTTTTCCATAACCGAGGCAGGCGAATTTAGGGATGATTGGTGGTTAAAATTAATTGGCGTACATAATGTAGCTAATGCTTTAGCTTGCATAGCTTGCGCTAGGCGTTTAGGTATTGATTTAAAGGTTATACGTAAGGCGTTAGCTGAATTTGAAGGTACTAACAGGCGTTTTACTATTAGAGGTAAGTTAAGTAACCAAGTATTATTAGTAGATGATTTTGCTCATCATCCTAAAGAGATCGCCGCCACTTTAAAAGGCGCGCGCGATTTTTATCCTTATAAAAACATTCGGGTGGTTTTTCATCCTCATACTTTTTCTAGAACTAAAGCGCTTTTATCTGATTTTGCTAAATGTTTTACTTTAGCTGATGAGATCATAGTGTTAGATATTTATGCTTCGGCGCGTGAGGCTAAAGGGGATATTACTTCACAAGATTTAGTAAAGGAAATCAGCCGTTATCATCAAGCTGTAGTTTATAAACCAACAATAGATGAAGCGACAGATTATTTATTTAATTCTATGTCGCGCAGTGATTTGATTATTACTATGGGAGCTGGTGATGTTTGGAAGGTGGGGGAGATGTTAATTAACAAGATTGGTTTACTGCAGGATAATAATTAAAAAATTGGCTAATTTTTTTGGAAATATTTATAGGGAATTTTGATCGATCGGTCAAAATTCCCTAGATCTTTTTTGGAGGGTATGAGGTATTGTGAAAGACCTTTTTATTATATGGTTGCAATAAAAAAAGCCGAGTTTTTTGTTTATTAAACTCGGCTAAGGTGGCGGAGGTGTGGTAGTGCTAGGCGATATTGGTCCAAGAATCAAATACAGAACCAAAGCCCCTATTAGGCACAAAAATATTAGAATCACCACAAATTTTAAATCCGCTGGCCCATCTTTTAGGTACTTGAACATCCAGATCAGATCTTTTATTAGGTTCATTTTTTTATTTTTCTTTTGATAATTTTTTTAAAAGCGTCTAATTATTATAAATGCTCTTAAAAAAATTAGGGAGAGTTTTTTCGAACTCTCCCGGCCCTAATTTTTTTATAACACCGGGACCATAGTGCTGCCCGCTTGCTTTCGGAGGGGTTACGGGCGACCTCCTACACTTAGGTGTAACTAATAGAAAGGCATAATGCTTAACCTCCGGTTTGCTTTGGTGCGCGATGTGCGCGGTTTGGATGTGAATGATCGGTTTCTTCCTGCTGATCCAACTTTAGTTTGGAATAACAGGGTTTGTTTCGGTGTAGGCTACATCGGTATCCCGGGACGCGGGTTAAGGACTTTGGAAAATATTTCAAATTGTTTCTTTTTCAGTCGGTCCTTCATTTCTTGGGCGTCAGGATTGCAGATAATTTTAAAGATAATTCCTTCGCGTGCGCTTCTTTTTTCAGAGTGAGTAAGCACCCATTTTCCATCGATCAATGTTTCAAAGGTGACATTTAATTCTACCTGATCGGTCCATCGATATCTACCTTTTTTTATAGCGAAGAAGTAATCAGCCGCGGTAGTATTAGGAGGGAGTACAACTTTTGCAACATTTCCGTTAAAAGCCTCGATTGTTATTCGATAGGTTTTGTTCTGATTGAAATTCTGCATTTCATATCTGCAATCCATCCAGTCGCCTAAAATATTGTTACGGCCCGAAACAAAGCCGATGCCATATTTCATACAGCCAGTAACAATGACCGTAATTATAATCGTTGATAAAATTAAAATTAACTGTTTCACCACGGAGTATTCTCCTTTCTTAATTTTGTTTAACATATTTATTTTCTTTCCCAGTGATCTGAGGGAAGCATACTTACAACTTAATTCGCAACAGCGGCGAACATATCGCAAGCTAAAGACGATTTTCATAGCAACGCCCAGTACAAGACCAGGGTTACTAATGTCCATCGCCAAATCTCGCCTCGACTCTTTTTGAGTCTGGGCGGACTAACTCTCCCCTCCAGGTCACTAGGAAAGAAATTTGTTAAAGAGCTTTAGAAAAAAGTGTTTACCAGGATACCGGTTTTCTTGTCATCTATTGCTTATTCGATCCTATAAATATTTCTTACAATCGCTTATTCGACTGCGATCCAGATACATTCAAATTATGAATTTTTTCATGAATATTATACAGGATAGGCTGCAATTGGTAATTATCTAAGAAGAGACTGATATCTTAGCAAACACCTTTTGTTTGTGCGAGCTTTAGAAAATTCCGCTCTTCTCCCCGGACTTTCTAGCTTTAATTATTAACAATTGTTAACAAGATAGTATATATCTTGGGCTTATTTTTGTCAAGTGTTATGGAACAAATCAACTAGTTTTTCCCTTAATTTAGCTAAAATTAAAAGGATAATATTTAAAAACCTAGCATTTTTTGACTGTAGTCCCAGTTTGCCTGTTCTACAGTATTAGTTTAATCTGACAATTAGCGATTATGACAGATATTACAACAAAATTTAGGCCCTACTATTAAATTAGGAGAGTTGCTGTCGGGACATACTAATTTTAAGATTGGCGGGCCAGCTAAATTTTATTTTGAGGCCACAACTTCCCAAGATTTAGCCAAGGCTGTGCAGGTAGCGAATGAATTATCATTGCCTTATATTGTTTTAGGTGGCGGAGCTAATGTGTTAGTATCAGATAACGGTTTTCCCGGTTTAGTAATAATAGCCCGCAATCAGCAATTAAAAATAACTGGTACAGAAGTAAAAGTTGAAGCCGGTGTTAATTTAGGATTTTTAGTACAAGAAACAGTAGCTGCTAAATTATCAGGCTTGGAACCTCTGGTAGCAATTCCCGGTACAGTTGGCGGAGCTATTTATGGCAATGCCGGTTTGCCACAAGTAGCTAAAGGCTGCATTGGCGATTGGATTAAACAAGTAAAGGTTTTTTCTGTTGATAAAATAATCCAATTAACTAAAAAAGAATGCCAGTTTAGTTATCGCTCCTCGGTTTTTAAAGAAACTAAGGATATAATTTTGGAAGCAAGTTTGGAATTAATTCCTGGAACTTATGAGGCTAGCCAGGAGTTAATTAAAAAATATATTACCGCCAGAAAAAATCAGCCTTATAATTTAGCATCCTCTGGCTGTGTCTTTATAAATGTTAGTGTAACGGATGATAAACAAAAAGAAGAATTAAGAGCAAAAATTAAAGAGTCAAAAACGCTAGAAACGTTTTTGACACAAGGACAAATTCCTGCTGGTTGGTTAATAGAGTTGGCGGGCTGCAAAGGTAAGCAAATTGGCGGCGTACAAGTATCAACCAAGCATGCTAATTATATTGTTAATACTGGTGACGCTCGTGCTGAAGAGGTGATTATGCTTATCTCGTATATTAAGCAGCAGGTGAGGGATAAATTTGGTATTGAATTACATGAAGAAGTGCAGTATGTTGGGTTTTAATATTTTGTCATAACTTTAAAGATAATAAAACAGACACCAATATTAATGGTGCCTGTGATTATTATAATGAGATTAACCAAATTTGGTTTATCCTTTAATTTCTTCACGATCGAATAATGAGTTGATTGATTCGTTACGATAGGCGCGCATAATTACTTCACCAAATAATGGTGCAATACTACACACTTCAATCCATTTTGGTGCCTCTGGTTTAAGTGGAATACTGTCCGTTACCAATATTCGTTGGATCAATCCTTCCTCGTAAAGCTTGGTTAGAAGTTCTAGAGCTTTACCAGACATTACGGGATGAATCCCGCAAATATTAATAGATAAAGGTTTTCTTTTTATTAAAGCTCTGATTCCAAGATTTAAAGTGGTAGCAGTGCTAATAATATCATCTACTATCAGCAGATGTTTGCTATGAGCGTTGCCGATGATTTCCGCTACTTCAGTTTGATCTATTCCAGTACGTCTTTTGTTGATAATAATTAGATCAGCACCCAAACGTTTTGCCCAAGAACGAGCCATTTTAACAGCTCCGACATCAGGAGCGACTACTGCTACTTTTTCCGTAAGTATCTCCCGCCATTGTGGTATTAAAATATAAGAGGCATAGATATGGTCAACAGGAATATTAAAGAATCCCTGTACTGCTGGAGAGTGTAAATCCATAGTTATAAAACGATCAGCGCCCGCTAATTCAATTATTTGAGCTACTAGTTTGGCTGAGATAGGCACTCGCGATTCGTCTTTACGTTCCTGTCGACTATAACCAAAATATGGTATAGCTGCTATTTTTTGTTTAGCCGAAGCACGTTTGGCAGCATCTAGCCAGAGTAATAATTCCCACAAGTTTTCCGCTGGAGTATAAGTAGATTGTACTATGACTATATCGCGTCCCCGTATATTTTCGTCAAATTTAGGTTTTATTTCTCCATCGCTAAAAGAGATAATATGGCTCTTACCTAAACCTTGATGACCAGCTTGACTCTGCATATATTGGCCGATTAATTGGCCAAGATTAAGGCTGGCTGAACCAGCGAACAGAAGCAGATTATTCATTTTTCTCCTTAATTGTTAAAGAATTATTTTTTAGTTAATTTAAGCTAATTATCTTAGCAATGTATATTTTTTTAGTCAAGCTTAGTTTTAATTTTTGTTTATTTACAAAATGTTTGTTATTATTTAAAATTAATTTTATCTAAAAGTTTTCCACAGTATGCTATAGTGTAACAAAAAATTAATATGCAGATCATTATTAGTGCCAAGAATTTTCGGTTAACTACCGCTTTAGAGGATTATGTTAATGAAAAATTTTCCAAATTAGAACATTTTTGGAATCGAATCATTAAAGCGATAGTGGAATTAGAAAGCGATGAAACTAAGAAAGCGACAGACCGTTTTATGGTGGCCGTTACCCTAGAGGTGCCAGGGCCGGATATTGGTGCTTCAGTCAGAAGTGAGGATATGTATGCTGCTATAGACGAGGTGGTACCAAAATTAGAACGTCGACTTAATAAAATTAAAGGTAAATTTTTAAACAAAAGAAAAAATTTTAGATAAATTTATGAAAGTTTATAGAAAATTTTGGAAATTAGGTAGGGCAGATTTGAATACCGAATTTTTTGATATTAACAAAAGCGGCGAACTAGTGGTCCAAGAGGGTAATTATCAATATAATATTTTTGAATTAACTAAAAAATTTGGTACTTCACTGGAGTTAGTCTTCCCTTTTATTATTGAGAAACGCCTGCGGGAATTAATGGCTACTTTTAGCAAGGTAATAAAAAGCTTACGTTATCGTGGTAAGTTTTTTTATCATTACCCAATGAAAGTAAATCAAAATAAAGAATTTGTTTTGCCTATTATCTCGGAAGGCGGCAATATAGAAGTAACTAGCGCTAATGAATTATGGTTAGTTAAAAGATTGTGGGAACAAGGACAGTTTAATAATCGCATCAGAGTAATTTGTAATGGACCAAAAACTAATTATTATTTGTCGCTGATTGGCGAGTTAAGGGATAAAGGTTTGCAAATAACGCCAATTATTGAAGATAAGGTTGAATTAGCTGCGTTAGTCAGCTATAAAGGTGAAGTGGGAATACGATTAGATCCTGATGTTAAAATTAATGCTCATTGGGATAAAAAATTTGGTCGTTTTGGTTTATCAGCCAAAGAAATTTTATCTTTAGGGCGCATTAGGAATTTGAAGTTATTGCATTATCACATGTCCACCCAAATAGAATATCAGGATGGTATTATCTCGCCACTTAAGAAAGCTACGGAGCTTTATGTTAAATTACATAAAGCTAATCCCAATCTAGATATGATTGATATTGGCGGCGGTTTGCCTGTGCCACATGAAGGAAAGCCGTTATTTTCTGTAGAAAGTCTAATTCGGCGCATAGTCAGAACAATGCAAAGAGCTACAGATAAGGTTGGAATTCCTAATCCAGATATTTTAGTAGAGTGGGGTAGTTATTTGGTAGCGCCAGCACAGATTACAGTTTATCGGATACTTAATGCAAAAGATATTATCTCTAAAGCTGTTGCTAGCAAGTGGTACGTAATAGACGGCAGTTTTATGAATGATTTAAAAGACACTTGGGCTATTCACCAAAAATGGCAGGTGGTGCCAGTAAACAATTTAAATGCTAAAAAATTATCGCGAGTTTGGTTGGTAGGCTTATCATGTGATTCAGATGATAAATATACTGCTGGTGGAAATTATATTCTACTTCCTCGTTTAGAAGATTTAGAAAACGGGGATCATCAGTATGTAGCGGTTTTAGGTGCCGGTTCTTATCAGGATTCGTTATCATCTTATCATTGTTTACTTTCTGGACCGGCTAAAATTATTGCGCAAAATGGTGTTTTGACTATTGCCCGTAAAAGAGAAACACCTGAAGAAGTAGGTAAAGAGTTTGGTTGGTAGTAAAAATTAAAAACAAAAAGATTAAAATGCAAAAATATTTTTTAATTTTGCCTTGTAATTTTGATTTTTGATTTTTACATTTTACATTTATGAAACTAAAGTTTCAAAAGGAACCATATAATTTTTGTGGGGTTGATCCTGTAACTTGGAAGCGGGCGCGCGTGACTATTTTGCCAGTGCCTTATGAAGCAACAGTAACTTATAGCAGCGGTACCGCCCGTGGCCCTGCTGCTATTATAGATGCCTCGCGGCATATGGAGTTATGGGATACGGAAGTAAATCGTGATTTTTCTCGTCTTGGTTTTTTTACTTTTCCAGAGTTAGAACCTGATATGTCTAGTCCTGAAGTTACCATTTTAAGGGTTAGGGAAGCAGTGGCTGGTATTTTAAAAGATAATAAATGGCCATTGATTTTAGGAGGAGAACATTCTTTGACACCTGGAGTAGTAGCAGCCATGAAAGATAAATTTAAAAACATTTCCGTGTTACAAATAGATGCCCATACAGATTTACGTAAAGAATATCAAGGTACTAAATATAGTCATGCTTGTGCCATGAAACGCGTATATGATTTAGGAGCGCTAATAACAGCTGTTGGTATTCGTTCAGTAAGTGAAGAAGAAGCTAGCTTTATAAAAAAATCAGGTTTGGCTAGCCATATTTTCTTGGCGCCAGAAGTTCCTCTGGAAAAGATTATCAAGCAACTATCTGATAAAGTTTATGTTACGGTGGATATTGACGGCTTTGATCCGTCGTTTGTTCCTAGCACTGGTACGCCAGAGCCAGGGGGATTGGCTTGGTATCAGGTGATTAATTTATTAAAAGAGGTGGCTCGAAAGAAAAAAATTGTAGGAGCAGATATAGTGGAGTTAGCGCCAATTCCTGGCCAATCGGCTAGCAATTTTTTAGCTGCCAAATTAGCTTATAAAATTATCGGTTATTCATTTTTCCAATCCCGCTAATTATTTTGGAATAAAAAATCAGCCTTTCCAAACTTGAGAAAGGCTGAGGGATTTTTATTATTTTAGGTTTTCTTCTACTAATTTGATAATAGCCGGCCAATCATAAGCCATAGGTCTAAAAAGCGTTTGATCAATATCGTCAAGCATAATGGCTGGTAGTGATACAAAATAAATATCAGTTGAAAACTCGCTGCTAGTAGAACAACTTAGGGTTCGTTTGGTAAGATACCAATTTGCTTTGCTTTGTTTTTTAAGAAAGGTTTGGCTAAGAAGTTCCAATTTTTTATTTTTTGAATCACAGTCTGATAAACCAATTATAACTTCAGGAATATACCGGTCGGCGGCGGCTATTGCTAATAACCAAGAGTTAAAAGGATCTGGCGGTTGCCCATTTTCACGGGGGATAGAAAATTCAGTTAGTAATATGCAGTCTTGGATGCCAGCGTTACCCGGAGTGCCCACTTGGTTCATAGCCTCAATAGCAGCCTTGTAATTTTGTACTACCTGTATTTTATATCCTGATATTTTTTTTAAGAGAGCAATACTGGCTGTATTCAAGGTCACTATAATAAAGTTCATTGTTGACTCCTTTTGATTTTTATAAATTTATTTTTTATTTTGTTTAGTTTAGATTAGTATAATCTAGTTATCTTGTCAATAACACAAAAAAATAGTAGAGTAAAGATTGTTATTATGTCGTTTTTAGCTAAAATTTTTGGTGATCCGAATGCGCGAGTAATTTCTAAATTACAGCCATTATTAAAAGAAATTAATGCTTATGAAGATAGCCTGGCTAAATTATCTACTGCCGAATTAAAAGATAAAACTCGCGAATTTAAAGAAAAGTTACTAGCAGGCAAATCGTTAGATGATATTTTGCCTGAAGCTTTTGCTTGTGTGAGAGAAGCCGCTAAACGGACTCTGAGCCAAAGGCATTTTGATGTCCAACTTATAGGTGGCATTGTTTTACATCGTGGCCAAATTGCGGAAATGAAGACTGGAGAAGGTAAAACTTTAACCGCAACCTTAGCTGTTTATTTGAATGCGCTTTTAGGTAAAGGAGTGCACGTGGTTACGGTTAATGATTATTTGTCTAGGCGTGATACCGCGTGGATGGGACAGATTTATCATACTTTAGGATTAACTTGTGGTTGTCTTAACCATGAACGAGCTTTTTTATATGACCCTGATTATAAAAATACTGAAGATGCAACATATAATAATTTACGCGATGTAGAGAGAAGGCAAGCATATTTGGCTGATATCACATATGGCACTAATAACGAATTCGGTTTTGATTACTTAAGAGATAATATGGTATGGCAAAAATCGCAAATAGTTCAACGCCCGCTTCATTTTGCTATTATCGATGAAGTAGATTCTATTTTAATTGATGAAGCGCGTACGCCACTGATTATTTCTGCGCCAGCTGAAGAGGCAGTCGAAAAATATTATGATGTTGCCAGGTTTATCGCCACCTTAGAGGAGAATGTTGATTTTAATGTTGATGAAAAAATGAAAGCTGCAACTTTTACTGAAGCGGGAATAGAAAAGGCGGAAAAATGGCTGAAGGTGCCTAATCTATATACTGGCGCTGATGTGGAGATGATTCATTTATTGGAAGCTGGATTAAAAGCTCGCGCTTTATTTAAACGCGACCGTGATTATGTAGTGCGCGATGGCGAAGTAATCATAGTAGATGAGTTTACTGGTCGCTTAATGTTGGGGCGCAGGTATTCCGAAGGTTTACATCAGGCAATTGAAGCTAAAGAGAATGTGCAGATTCAACGAGAGAGTATGACTATGGCTACAATTACTTTTCAAAATTATTTTAGGATGTATCAAAAATTAGCTGGTATGACCGGTACGGCCGCTACTGAAGCTGAAGAATTTTTCAAAATTTATAAATTAGAAGTAGTATCCATTCCTACTAATATGCCAATGATTAGGCAAGATTTATCCGATGTGGTTTATAAAACAGAAGAAGCTAAATTCAAAGCGGTAGTAGAGGAGATTAAAAAACGGCACCAAATTAGTCAGCCAGTATTAGTGGGTACTATTTCAATTGCCAAGAATGAAATTTTAGATGAGATGCTAAATCGTGAGGGCATACCACACGAAGTTTTGAATGCTAAAAATCATGCCAGAGAAGCAGCTATTATAGCGCAAGCAGGCAAAAAAGGCGCAGTGACTTTGGCTACTAATATGGCTGGCCGAGGAGTAGATATTATTTTAGGCGGAAATCCACCCAATGAGGAAGAAGCTAAATTTGTTAAAGCTGTTGGCGGTTTGCATGTTATTGGCACTGAGCGTCATGAATCACGACGTATTGATAATCAGTTACGCGGCCGTTCTGGTAGGCAAGGCGATCCTGGCTCTTCACAATTTTTTGTGAGTTTGGAAGATGATTTAATGCGAATTTTTGGTGGTGAAAGAGTAAAAATAATGATGGAACGTTTAGGATTGCCAGATGAGGTGCCAATTACTAATAAATTAATAACCAGATCTATTGCCGCAGCGCAGAAAAAAGTGGAAGGTAATAATTTTGATATTAGAAAACATTTAGTGGAATATGATGATGTGTTAAATAAACAACGCGAAACTATCTATAAAAAGCGCCAGCAAATTTTAGATTGGGCTTTAAATAAGCCTGCTAATTTAAAACAGGAAATTTTGGAAATGATAGAAGAGGAGTTAACCGAGGTGGTTAATTTTCATACAGCAGCAGAAAACATTAAGCAATGGGATATTAAAGAAATTTATGAGGTGGTTAATACTATTTTTCCAGTTTCAACCGAGGCGAGAAAGAAATTAGAAGACATAGAAGATAATGTTGCAGAAGGTAAATTAGTAGATAAAACACGTGATAAAATTTTGGGTTATTTAAAACAGTTAAGTATTAGATCTTATGAGGAACATGAGAACCATATTTTAGACAAAGCTAAAAAATTAAATTTAGCTAACCCTGAACAGATATCACGAGATATTGAACGTACCATACTTTTACGCGCTATAGATTCTCATTGGGTAAAACATTTAACTTCTATTGAGCATCTTCGCGCTGGTATTGGTTTAAGAAGTTATGGTCAGCGCGAACCATTAGTAGAGTATAAACGCGAGAGTTATAATTTATATAAGAATTTATTAATGGCAATTAGAAATTCGGTAGTATATTCTATTTTTAAAACAGAATTACAATCCCAGGGCAGTCAACCAGCGCCAGTAAAGCAAATTAGGGAATTAGGACCTGTTAAGACCAGTGATGAGCAAGCAGCAGCGGTAGTTAATAAACCAAAAGACGCTCAAGGCCGCAAAATCGGCCGCAACGACCCTTGTCCGTGCGGTAGCGGGAAAAAGTATAAGAAGTGTCATGGCAAATAATATGCTTAAATTAGGGAAATATAGACACTATAAAGGGAAGGAATATGAAGTTATTGAGGTAGTAAAACACAGTGAGACCTTGGAAGAATTAGTTGTGTATCGGGCACTGTATGGTGAAGGACAGATATAGGTTAGACCATTGAAGATGTTTCTGGAAGATGTTGAAGTTGAGGGTAAAAAAACTCCACGGTTTACTCCCGTGGAGTAGTAAAGAAAATCAAGAAGTGTTATGTGGCGTGAGGATAGCCTAAAATTAATATTAGAATCTTAACCATATCTTGTATCTTGGAGCTAGGCGAAATCTCGCTTACAGTATTCCATACGCAGATCGGTAAGGTCTGTGACGGAGGCGGAAAGTTCAAGGTCTAACTTCTCCAGAAGCGCACGGTTTAGAATATCCAACTATATTAGATTGTATCAGATTAGTAAAAAAGATATATGGCTGTGGGTAAGTATAATACAAGAATCTCCATTCCACTTAGTAGAATTACACAATAATATAGTAAAAGAACAAAACATGACAAGCCGTGGAAAAATTTTCTGACAAAATAAGACAGATGGTATATAATAAATTAAGATTATGGCTATAGAGAAATTTCTCACCGTTCAAGAAGTTGCCAAAAAACTGTGCGTGAGCGAATGCATCGGTGATGCGTTATATTAAGGCGAAAAAACTTGTCGCTTCAAAAATGGGTCAGTGGAGAATTAAAGAAGGTGAGCTCGCGCGGTTTTATAAAACGAACAGCAATAAATATAAAAAGTTATGAAATTCTGCGGACGAAAAATTAAATTGCTGATCCGATATTTACTAATTTCTACTTTAATAATCGGCTGGGTTTTTTCGGGCTGGCCGATGATTCACATTTTTGCTCAAGAAGCGACTTCCACGCCGGAAACCCCGCCAGCCGCCACCTCCACGAGTCCAACAGCGGCCGCGACTTCAACTTTAGAAGTCGCAACTTCAACGCCTCAAGATATAACTTCTAATGAGGAAGTAGAAGAAACGCCAATTCCCGAACCGCCGCAACCCGCGGCGCCGTCCCTGCCGCCGCTCAAAGAAAGAAAATTAAATAAGCATCCGGTCATCGCGGCCGGCGCGAAACATAATTGCCGCGCCGAAAACTTCAAAATAGACATCTCCGGCAGAACATCGGCTCAAGCCAGAATTGCGCTTGGCGGCAAAAAAGTTCGGTCAGGCGAAATTGAAATCGGCAGTTTGCCGCTCGGCATTGACATCCAATTTTCAGAGAACCGGGATTATCTTCGCGGCGTTTCGCAAAACGACGGCGCTTTTAATTTAGAAATCTCTAATCAAGAGGGTTCGCAAAAGGGCAATTTCAGCATCCCGATACTTTATACGGATAAAGAGAGCGGTCAAACGACCGTCTGCCAGATAAATGTCATTAATTTTTAAGTCAAAAGGCAAAAGTCAAAATGCAAAATTACAATTCAAAATCCAAAATTGATTTAAGAGAAAGGTGCTATAAGTTTAGTTTAGCAGTAATTAGTTTAACCGATGTTTTACCAAACAAAAGAAGCGCTTGGGTTATCGCTGATCAATTAATCAGAGCTGCGACTTCGATCGGCGCCAATCTTATTGAAGCTAAAGCTTCAAGTTCCCGTTTGGAATTTAAGAAATTTTATGAAATAGCCCTGAAATCAGCTAATGAAACAAAATATTGGTTGGGACTATTACGAGACAGCGATTTAGCAGATAAAGATAAAGTAAATGGGTTATTAAATGAAGTTATTGAGTTGGCTAATATGTTAGCCGCAGGAGTGATGAAATTAAAAAGTAAGAATTTTTGACTTTTAACTTGAACTTTTGCCTTTTGCCTTTTGAATTTTGAATTTATGTTGAAT
>JBBIVB010000009.1:0-25952 GCA_037439965.1 Candidatus Veblenbacteria bacterium
TGGACAGAAAACTGATTTTTGATTTTGTCCGTCCGTTTGATTTTGTGCCGAAATATACGGAAAAATGCGAGCGAAGCCCCGCCGCAGGCGGGGCGAGCGAGCAAACAAACTCCTCGCAAAATCCGTCAAGTTTCGTCTGGTCGGGGTGCTGGGAATCGAACCCAGTCTACATGCTCCCAAAGCATGCGTACTACCGATATACTACACCCCGCCTCTGCATTTGTTTGACGGAATCAGAACCTTTTTTGAATAAAACTGACGGCACGTTTCGCACGGCCAATTCGGTTGGTAAAATTCCTGAAAGTTTAATACTGGTGGGTCGTACAGGACTCGAACCTGTAACCAATTGCTTAAGAGGCAACTGCTCTACCAAATTGAGCTAACGACCCATAATCTACTATCTACTATATCCCCCAATCAATCCACCTAAGGAGAACTGCTCACTGTATCCACAAGTAGGTATCAAATATAAGCTAATAATCTTTATTGCCCCCAGACGGATTCGAACCGCCATCATCCCGTCCGAAGCGGGATACTCTATCCATTGAGCTATAGGGGCTAAAAATAGGATTTAATTATAAATCCAATTATAAATCAAAAAACTATTTTATAATAAAGCCACCTCAAGGTAGCATAAATCTTGGGTTTATTCAAGTCTACCAACTTAAAGCCTAACTTAAGACCTCAGGGTTAGTAATATGAGCCAAGGCAACTTCTTTGCTTATTCTTCCCTCTTTCAATAATTTCTTAATTGACTGATCCATACTAAACATACCTTCCTCTGAACTAGTCTGAATCACGGTTTTGATTTGAGCTACTTTATTCTCTCGGATTAAATTAGCTACAGCTGGATTATTAATTAATATTTCTCTGACAGCCACGCGCTTACCTTCAGTATCTGGTAATAATCTTTGTGAAATAACAGCTTTTAGTGAATATGATAATTGTAATCTTACTTGGGTCTGCTGATGTGGCGGGAAAACGTCAATAATACGATCTATGGTTTGTGAAGAATTGGGAGTATGTAGCGTTGCTAAAACTAAATGTCCTGTTTCAGCTAAAGTTAAAGTGGTGGCGATGGTATCTAAATCTCGCATCTCACCAACCATAATAACATTAGGGTCTTGCCGCAGTGCGTGTTTTAAACCCTCAGCAAAGGAAATCATATCAGTACCTAATTGTCGCTGGATAATTATGCTTTTATCCATCTTAAAAACATATTCAATAGGATCTTCTAAAGTTATAATGCTGGCTTTCTTTTCTTGGTTAATTAAATTAATCATGGCAGCTAAAGAAGTTGACTTACCACAACCAGTAGGACCGGTTACTAAAATTAAACCATAATCAACCAGTAAGGCATCATAAACCACCGAAGGCATATCTACCTCCTCCATAGTAGGGATATGTGAAGGAATAACACGTGCCACCAAGCCCATATTACCTTTTTCAAAATGCAAATTTATCCTAAAACGAGTAGCGTCATCCAATTGATAAGATATGTCTAATTCTTTGTTGTTCAAAAATTTTTCTTTCTGTTGATTAGATAAAACCGACAACACTAAATCCTCCACTGTTTTAGATTTCAAAGTTGGATAGGATAAAGTTTGTAATTCACCTTGCACTCTAATAATTGGCGGTTTATCCACTACTAAATGCAAATCCGAAGCGCCCTGTTCTTTGGCTTCAATAAAAAGTTGTTCAATATTCATAAGTTTATAATTATAGCTTAACTAATATTTAGATTAGTTTTTACTTGGCGTCCTGTCAAAGCTTTGAAGATATAATCGCTGCAAAGCCTCTATAATCATACCGTGGGGTGGCACCGGCCACGATCTGCCGCCAAAGAAATAAGGTCGATCTTTACCTAAACCACGTTTGCTTATTCGGCTAACTCGATTATCTATATCTTGACCATCAATATGAATGGTGGGAGAAGAAAAAAAGTTATAAATAACGGCCTGTTCTATGGTATCAATAGGAATTATTTTTATCTCCGCTTCTAACTTAAGTTCTGCTAAGGCATTCTGTAAATTCAACAAAGTTTGTTGCCAATGCTGACACTCTCTTACATATAATAATTCTATACCCTCGTTAGGATGATAAGCCATTGTTTTCCCGCCAATTCCAATTAATGAATTTAAACCACTGATTATTGATTTTGGGTACTAACCACAAAACTAATATAGCCAAAATAAAACCAGCTAAGATATCTACTACATAATGCCAACGTAAATAAACTGTGGCTGGATAAATACTAATAATTAATGGCGATAGCCACCAAAATATTTTACGTTGATATTTAAATAAATAATAAGCGAAAATAGTAGTAACTGCTACATGTAAACTAGGAAAAGCGTCTATTCGATTACCATGATATACCACTAAATCACTAATGAACTCTATTATTTTATTAACATCCTGGCCTGAAGTTAGACTATTCCACCAATACCAAGGACCAGTAGCAGGAAAAATATTATACATTACAAAACCAATGTAAGAAGCCAAAATAGCGGCCAAGACACAATTATAAACCGCTTTAATCTTTTTTTTAATAAAAAGTAAACCGGGCACTAATAGATAATAAAAAAAGTAAGAGCCATAAGCTATAGAAAACCAAGTGGTTAAAGCATTGCTCCGCCAATTATTAAGCCATAAATGAATATTATAATCATTAAATAACCATTGATCAATTTCTAATAACTTTTGATCCACTGTTGGCATCTTGTCTTGATACATAGAAACACGAAAATTGATATAAATTAAAAATATAAAAATAAAAGGCCAAAGGATACGAAAAAAACACAAAGCGTCTTTAACCGAGTCACTTTTATTTTTACTAACCAAAATACCTACCACATAAATTAAAGGAATAGTAAAAATAGTTATTAATAGCTGCCAACTATATTTAATTAGTGGTGGTTCTAAGCCATAACGCCAATACCAAAAAATAACGATTAATAAAAAAATTGGGCCAATAATTTCCGCGATTTGTACCTGATATTTTTTTAATAAATCAATCATGTTGCAAAGCACTTTCAGTATAACGATTTTGAGGATTCCATAAGAACCATCCTTGATTTAAACCAGCCTCCTCAACTGCTTTTATTTGCGCTTGTACTAATTCCTTAGTATATTGAGCTCCCATATTAAAATCTTGCAACCACGGTCTTATTATAACATTACTTCCTTTAACAATCTCTTGTCCAGAAAGTAAAGTTTCTTTTACTACTTCATAGGGATGTTCAGCAGGGTTAGTAAAACCAAAACTGCCAGGATAATAATGCGACGGATATAGCATTGGTGCTAAAACATCAAAATATTGAGCTAATATTTTAGCGCGCTGACCTATTTCTACGTCCCAATCACGAACTAGCGTATAACCAAAAACATCTGCCGAAACTATAGCATAAGGACGATAATTTTTAATCTCTCGAGTTATATATTTAGCAAAATCACTAATTACTTGTTCGCGATTTTGTTTTTTGTTCCAAATCGGATAAATAATAGAAGATACTTGACCATCAGAAGAAAAACGAATATAATCTAAATTTATTTCATCAAATCCCAAAGCTAAAGCTTGTTTGGCAACATCGGCATTATATTGCCAAACCTCTCTGGCGGCTGGATCAAGCCACAAACTACCACCCCGATCGCGCCACCAACCGCCTCCTGATTGCCGTAAAACAAATCTAGTATCACGTTTTGGTAAATCGTCATCTTGAAAAACTACTATACGGGCAATAACCCAAATATTTTTTTGATGTAATTTTAAAATTAACTTATCTAAACCCGGCCAATTCTTTACTCCTGTTGGTTCTTTAAAATTTATTACCATAGCATTTAATTCCGTATCATCTACTAACTTGATTAACTCTTCCATACGACTAGAACGCGAAGTATAAGAAGTAACATAAATCGCTTTGATTTCTGTAGGCGGCCTTTTAATAGCTGGTTCGACTATGGGCTTATTTTGAGGAAATGCCACAGAGCAAACAAACCCTAAAAAATTTAAAACATAAACCAACATATACGCTTATACTTTAACTAAAATATAAAAAAAGAGCTACTAATCAACTAGTTTCTAATTAATAGCTCATAATTTATTTACATGGAGGAAAACCTCGATAAATTGATTGTCAAAATGAGCTATTAATAAAGTTTTTGGCTTTCTTCATAACAAGGAGAGAAAATGATTCCTCTTTCTCTTGTTGAATTGATAATCTAAGATGATTAGATTCTCCATTCGGTAAACCTTTCGTCGGATCATAATCAACACTGAAGAGGATTGGGATCCTCACTTGATAAATCCTCTACTGAAATATAACAGCTCTTATCATGTCGTTTCACTATTTTCCAACCTCTACACTATCAAACACTAAGGCGAAATTAATATCGGGTGATTATTTATAAAGACGACCTTTAACTTTACTCATATAAATACCCTCTATTATTTTTAAAATTTTTAAAGAATATTAATGTTAATTTTTTAAATTTAATTATTTATATCTTTAAATAAACAAAATAAATATAAATTAATTATAAATAATAAAATAGGGTTGAATTAAGAAATTCAACCCTATTAAAAAATTTTTAGTAAAAAATTATACTGTTGAAACAGCTGATGATATTTTAAGATTATGCTTTTTAAGCAACCAAGTTAAGACTGGCGGCGGTATCAAAGTAGTTAAGATAACCATAATAACAATAACGGAGTAAAGCTCTGAGGTTAACACTCCCAAACTCTGACCGAGAGCTGCAAAGATCAACCCAACTTCGCCTCTAGGAATCATACCTACGCCAATAAGCCAACGATTCATGCCTGAACGCGCACCTAAACCAGAAAGCAATTTACCAACAATAGCTATAGTAGTAATAATCAATGCCAACCGTAAAGCCTGTAAATTAAACAAAGCTTCCAATTGCACATTGAAACCAGTCAACACGAAAAAGACGGGGATTAAAAAATGACCAATGTCTTCTATATAATCCTCTACATGCTTTTCTGAATGATGCTTTAAGATTTTATGAATTCCAGACTGGTCTTCTAATGGCAAATTAGAGGTAGCTAGCTCTATTTCTTCTACTAATTTAGGTCGACGGAAAGCTTGAAAGTGTACCGGGTCCAAAACTAGTCCAGCAGCAAAAGCACCTACAATAGGCGCCAAGCCAACTATACTAGCCAAATAAGCGCCAACCAACATAAATACCAGACTAAAAACCATCTTCATGCCAGTACCGGTATGAATCTTGGCAAATAATCTACCAATATGTGGCGCGGAAAAACTACCTACAATAATAGCTCCTCCTAAGAATAAAAGTGCTTTAGTTGTTATCCAGGCGATACCACCAAAAGTCACGCCACCGGTAGTAACAATTGCAGACACAACTGCTAAAATAATTAATCCCATCACATCATCAATAACAGCGGCTCCTAAGACAGTTCTCGATTCGGGTAAATCAAGTTTATTTAAATCAGAGAACACTCTAGCAGTAATACCAACCGAGGTAGCAGTAAGGGTAGCTCCTAAAAATAGATGGGTATTGAACGACATTTCAGAAAACAACCAAGGACCAATTACCCAGGTACCTAAAACAAACGGTGAAAGTACTCCAATAGTAGCTACTAGAAAAGCTGACACACCCACTTGTTTCATTTTGGTAATATTGCTTTCCAAACCAACTTTAAAAAGCAACACTACTACTCCGAGTTCGGCTATAAATTTTACATACTCGCTTACACCAATAGCTTCAAACCATGGCAAGCCAATTTTAGGGGCAAGTTACCCAAAATTATACCAAATATAAGTTCGCCTAAAACAGCTGGTTGACCAAACTTTTCTACCACGCCACCTATTTTAGCGGCCACTAAAATAACAGCCAGCCACAAAAAAGTGATAGCGATATCACCACCATGACTACCCGCCTCTCCAGAAGAGGCTAAAGTGGGAAGAGTAAAAATTAATGCTGCTATAACAGCTAGGAAGAACTTTGTTCTCATAGTTTTTCCTCAATTAATGTTGATTATTTTTGTTTTTTATTATTTTTGTTTCAAATTTTTGTAAAATAAAAACCCAAAAAATATTATGGGCTAATTTTAAATAATTGTAATAATATCTTACTACTTTTACTAAAAACGTCAAGACTATTGAAATTTTATTCAATTAATAATAAAACCATTAATCCTATACCAAACAACAAAGCTACTAATTGAACCAAAGATTTATTTAAATTGGTTTCTTTATGCATTTCTGGAATTAAATCAACCGTAGCAATATAAATAAAACCACCAGCTGTCAAAGCTAAAAGTGGTACCAATATTCCCGTTACCTTAACCCCTAACCATAACACCAATAAAACGCCAATGACTGCTACCAATCCTGATAAAAAATTAAAAACTAATGCTTTGGTTTTGGTAAAACCACTATGTAATAAAATAGCAAAATCCCCTATCTCCTGGGGTAATTCATGTAACATCACGGCTATAGTAGTAGCTAATCCCAGCTTCCAATCTGCTAGATATGAAGCGGCTATTACCGCGCCATCTATAAAATTATGAAAACCATCTCCTATTAAATTTAAATAACCAATCGGGTGTTTATCTTCTTCTGAAATATGATGATAATGATGCCATCTGATTATCCTCTCTAAAATTAAAAAAATCAAAATAGCTACAATTAAATAAAGAGAGATATCTAAACCAAAACCATTATCTTCAACCAATTCTGGTAAAATATGCAAAAAAGCATCTCCTAATAAAGCGCCGGCGGCAAAACTAATCAGGAAAAAAAGAATTTTTTGAAGCTTTTCCATAGTTACCGCCAAAACTAAAAGACCAGCAAAAGAAATAAGACTAATAAGCAAAACACTAACTAAAGAATAAAACCAAACCATAATTTACTTGACTAAATTTATAATATCTAAAATTATTCCAGCTATTAAAGCTAAAATTGTTGTGCTAAAAGTTAATAAATAATTCCATCTTTCTGTTGATGACTCTAATGACTCTAATAAATAATGTAGGGCTTCTTTATCGTGTACATCTAAAACGCTTAATAATTCAATTTTTTCATCTAGTTTATAAGCTTTAATAATAGCTAATCTTTTTTTAGATATTTTATATCTATGAAGGTAATAAATAGTAATACTAATTGTACCTAGATACCAAGCAAATGATACCCAAAAGCCACTAATATTATTTAGAATAATAATACTACGATAAGCAATAATAGAAAGTATAGCCAGTACAAAATAGAACATCCTAACCTTAAAAGGCGCTATTTTAGTGCTAAGTTCGTGTGACATACTAATTATTAATTTTAATGACTTTTTAAACTTCAGCCAAGATTAACCAAAGGTCCTAACTTTGTAATTAGTTGAAATAAAAAAATCATTCCTTTTATAATAGTATCTTATTGGGGTGGCTAGAGGGAGTTAAACCCTCACTAAGGGCTCCACAGGCCCCTGTGCTATCGCTACACCATAGCCACCACAAACTAACTTAAAAGGATTCTAACACTAAATTTATTTATATTCAAGCTCCTTTATTTGAGAATTATCCATTACTGAAATCCAAATATTACCTGGTGTTAAAGGTAAATAACTGCCATCGCTAGCTAAAAATTCAGTAGAAGAATTTAAACTAGTCCTTTGCCACTTACCTTGATAAACTTTACCACTAGTAAAAAGATAAGCCTGACCTTCACCAATGGTTCTAATATTTACTCTTAGTAAAGGATCGTGAGGTATAGGCGTAACATCAGTAAACATTACTATTAAATTTTTAGTTTGCAGTTGCTGATTAGTAATTTTATCAATATGAGGTTTGTAATCCATAGATCTTAAATAAACTCCGGTTTCGGCTTGATATTTCCACAATACGTCATATTCCCAAGGATAATATGGCACTAATATTTGAACAGCTTGTTCAGTTAATATATTACCTACCTCTTTATCCGAACCATATAGCCAGCCACTTAAAGTATTTTTAAGTGACCAATTTTGTAATGCAGCGTAACTGTAAAACCTACTGGTAGCAGTATATAAATTATGCGGCCGCGCTTCATTTTCCTCACGCCAATAAGCAGCACCATGAGAAAATTCATTAACATCTTGCACACCAGCAATACCTTTGGTTAATTCCGCTAATGCTTCAGGTGAACCACCACTATGAGCATAAAAACCAGCTACTTCCCTTACCCAATCATTAAAATAAGGCCTGGCACTTCTCACTGGACCAATTTTTGATGGCAAGCCTTTTTGAAAAATAGCTAAAAATCTAGTAATACCTCCTTCCGTTGGAGCTTCCCAAACTAAATCAGCAAAAGATAAACCAGCTTGCGGCCGGCTAGTAGGATAATTTTCCACTACCACTGCTAAAGGCCTCCGTTCCGCTACCTCTGACGTAACTGATTCGCCAGTTAAAATAGATACCAAAGTATTTGGTTTGTTATCAGGCAAAATATTATTTACCAGCAAACCCGCTTCTGGTTTAAGATTGATGCTTAGCTGTGTTGCTACTATAACAGTACTAACTAACAAAATGACTACTAATAAACCTACAAACCAAACTGTATGTTGCCAAAAACAAATGTGGCTTTTATTCTTAAAAGGAATTTTAGTTGTAATACTTTGAGCAGCAATTGGAGCAATCACTTTAACCGGCATCGTTGGTGTAGTCTGAATTTTGGCTGTAGAAGATTTAGCTCTAGTTACCTTAACCTTAATTATCTTATTAACAGATTTTTTGTCATTCTTTTTAATAGACATATTTTCCCTTCTAATTTTATAATCATTTAAGTTCGGCACAAAGCCATTGATAATAATTTTTATTTAAATCATTACCTGTAAAACATGCAATATAAGGTACCTTGTCAGAATGTTTTAATTGTATCAATTTTTTTAACTTTTGGGCATAGTTAGGCAAACTAATTAAACTTAAAAGACAACCTTTGCCTCTAGTTAAACGATTTTTTTTGGGTGGCCAAAAATAAACCGTGGCTAATCGCGGATATATTTCATAGCAAGCAACTAACCTTTTAGCGAGGCAACTTTCACCAATCAATTTAGCCTCTTTAATATTATTACAACTTACCTGCACTAAAATAAATTTCATAAATTAAATAACAGAAATAATAATAGCAGACACCGCTAATAACCTGGCAACTAATGTTTTGCCAGCCGACAACTCCTTAAAAATAAAATAATTAAGCAACGGCTCTATTACTAAAATGGACGACCAGGAAATAATAGTAATAACCCAAATTTTTTCAAAAGTACGGTAACCATAAATATATCCCCACAAAATGAGTATGGAAAACGCCACTACCATTGATGCTATCAATAACAAATAAGTAGTTATCTGGCTAGCAAAATCAGTGTCTTTAAATTTATTGGCAAAAAATATTTCAAGAAAGATAAACAAAAGTTCTCCTACCACTGTAACTAATAAAACCCAAAATTTCATCATAATTTTTTAATCCAAGAAATAATAGTTTGCGCTAATTGTTTCTCTTTTTCATAAAATCCATGATCAGCACTTTTAATAATCAGCCCAGTAAATTTTTTTGTACTTTTAGCTTTAATTTTAAAAATATTAATAAAATCTTGTGGTTTTCTATCTAAATATTCATCCTGTTCTCCTATTAAAACTAACAGGGGTATAGAAATACTAGCTAATTCTTTAAATTTAGCTTGCTTATTATAATAAGGGAAAACGTCTTCTGGCGTAGCTGGGGTATATAAACTTAGGTAACGAGCTGCTGTAATCGATACTGGACTTAACGAATAAGGTAAAAGTTTATTTGGTTTTTTCTTAGCTAAAATTTTAACCTTTTTGATAAGAAAGGTATAACGTCTGCCTAACTCTTGCTTCTTGCTAACATAATCATTTATCGGGCCAATTAATCCAATGCCAGTCACTCGCCTATCGTTTTGTTTATACATATAAAATAAAGCTTTATTAGCGCCGGTACTGTGACCAATTAAAAAGATTTTCTTAATTCCTTTCCGTCGTAAAAATTGTATCATAGCTTCAATATCCCAAATACATTCCTGAAAATTCTCTAAACCACCACCAATGGTTTTTCTATTCTTATACTTTGTATTAATCTTTGTTTTTATAGAAAATCTAGACATTACACCAGCACCGCGAGTGTTAAAAGAAACAAAAGCAATATTATTCTTCGTACTAATCTCAGCTAAGGTTTTAATTCTTCTACCACCATAATTGCCAAATAATCCATGTATCCAAACGATTCCTTTGATTGATTTATGATTGGGAAAGAACGACAAACCATCAAGCCATAAACCATCTTTGGTTAAAATTCTCTCCAAGCTAGTTTTCATATTTTATTCGCTGGTGCGTTTGTTTAACGAAATCCGAACCTTTTTTGAGCAAAATTGACCCACCCCAGCGGCTCGCTCTGCCAGAAGCGGAGACAAAGCCAGTAAAAATTTCTTTTTCTTTTAATAATGGGCACACAAAGATCTTTTTCAATTAAGGAATCAATTTTACGGACTTTGTCTTCTTGTTTGAGCAATGGCTGACCATTTCTTACCCCCCCTGCCGTGCCTTCCGCCTTCGCTGAGGCTTCGGTAAACAGGTCGACAGGAAAGCCGGCGGGCCTCATAGCAACCTTTCGCCCGCTCAAAATGTAAATGATAGACAAAAATTCTTTCTTTTTGCTTGCCTCATAGGAAGTGCGGAAACGCTTCCCTTCTAGTGGGGTCCGTTTGGTGCCTGCCTACCAAAGTTTTAACGACGGCGTGGAAAAACCCCAGAGCGTTTTTTCTAACGGCGGCATGATTTTAAATTAGTGGACGGTGAGCGTGATTAGTCGTTTTATACTTTTAATTTATCATAAATACGACAAAAAGTAAATTTGCTATTGACAAGCGATTTTCCATTTGCTACAATAGACCTATACCTATGGTCGGGGTATGAATTATGAATAAAGCAATAATAATTAAATTTAAAAAATATGATTACTCAAAAGCAAAATACACTCATCAATTTCAAAAAAGCTCAAAGTCTAATATCCAAAATCATTGAAATGACAGAAGCTAATAAATACTGCATTGATATAATGCAGCAAAATTTAGCAACGATAGGCCTTTTAAAATCCGCCCATCAGATGTTAATGGAAAATCATCTGAATACTTGCTTTAAAACAGCAGTTATAACAAAAAACAAAAAAAGAAAAGAAGAAATGATCCAAGAAATTTTAAGGGTTACAAAATTATTTAATAAATAATTCTCCGTCTTTATCTAAACAAGACGTGTATTAACTAAAATCTTATGAACGAACAAAAAGAACCATTTAAATTAATCATTCCTATCCCTCGGCTATTGTCTAAATCATTAATTCCTTTTTTGTCTACATTCTTAATAGGGGCGATTTTGGGCGGAACTTCTGTTCATGTTTATTTTAAGACACAGAAAAATTTCGTTCAAAAAGAAAATAACTCATTAGTTAATCAGGAAGCGATGGCTTACATAAAATTTAAAGAGATAAAAAAGTCATTTATCCCTTCGGGTATTCCAGAGATTTACGGACAAGAATTAGGAATTTCTTTTGATAAAACGCAGGATGCTATTAATAAAACCGCAATATTTGATCCTACCTATGGTGTTGAGGGTAAAAAAATAGCTTTAGACGATTTAAGCGAAACTGAATTAGAGCGATATAAAAAAATCGGAGCGTCCATCGCTTGCGAATATTGTTGTGGCGCAAAAACATTAACAAAAGAGGATGGCACGGCTGCTTGCGGTTGTGGTCATTCAGCCATGATGAGAGGATTGGCTGCTTACTTAATAAAAAATCACCCTCAAGAATTTACTGACGAACAAATTTTGGCTGAATTAACAAAATGGAAAATAACTTTCTTTCCCAAACAAACACTTTCGGCGGAATTGAATAGAAGAGCAAAAGCCGGCGAACAAGGCATAGAACAAATCTTAAAGGAATTTCCGGAATTTTTGCCTCAAATGGTCGGTGGATGTTAGGTTAAAATCAAACTTAAATATGGATTATTATGTCTGAGATTCAAACTAATAAAAACCTAAATATCTCTAAATTTTTAATTACCTTAGGCGCTGTCTTTGCAGTAAGTATGGGAATTAATTTTCTTTTAATGCAGCCAGATAGACTAAAATTGCTTAATCATAATAATAAGATTGTAACCGCTATAGTTCAACCCATTTCTGCCAAAGAAATTTATCCAATGTTTGTCTGTCCTTGTTGTGGCAAAGCGCTTGACCCAAACAATATTTGCTGTGGCATGGCGCAAGAAAGAGTCGCTTTTATTGACGGATTGGTTGCCGGAAAGTTAACGAAAGACCAGGCTGTCTTGGCTTATGTCAAAAAATACGGTCTGAATTCTTTTGTTGACAAAAATCAAGCCGAGGAATTTAAACAAAAATTGCTGGCCCAAGCGCCGGTCGAGCGGCCAATTATTTCCATTACTCCCGCAGTAATTGATTTGGGTGATGTCAGTCAAGCTAAAGGAGAAAAAAGCGTACTTTTTGAACTTACCAACACCGGCAAAACTGATTTAATTATTAATAAACTGGATACTTCTTGTGGATGTACTTCGGCCGCGATTGTCTATAAAGGAAAAGAAAGTCCTCGCTTTGCTATGGCCGGACATGGCATAAAAAGTCCAACTGATTGGCAGGTAGTTATTCCAGCCGGAGAAAAAGCCGAGCTGAAAGTTTATTATGACCCAAATATTCATAAAGATTTTCGCGGAACGGCTATCAGAGAAATTTATGTTTTTTCCAATGACCCGATCAATTTTGAGACAAAAGTAAAAATTGAATTAAACCAAATTGATTAACTTATGAAAAAAGTAATTTTCCTAACAATTTTTATCATTTTCGCTTTAGCCTTTTCTATAAATTCTGTTTTAGCTGATAGTCAATCCGATCACCAAAACGAAATTAATGTAGGAAAAGCTTTAGTGGAAACTAAAGTCGATTGCAATAAACTAACCGACGAACAGTTTGAAGCAATTGGCGAGTACTTGATGGAGCAGATGCACCCTGGAGAATCTCATGAAGCAATGCATCAGATGATGGGGATGAAAGAAGGTACGAAATATCATAAAAATTTACATATCAATATGGCAAAAAAAATGTACTGCAACCAAAATTCTATGATGGATTCGGGTGAATTGATGGGAACAATGCCAATGATGAATATGATAGGAAATATGATGAACTGGAGTAATTGGGGTTTTGGTATGGGTTGGTCTTGGTTTGGCAGAATTTTTATGCTCTCTTTTTGGCTAATTATTATCTTTAGTATTATTGCCCTGATAAGATGGCTGATTAATCAGTCCAAGCCTGAGATGAAAGAAAAATCTGCTTTGGATTTTTTAAAAGAACGATATGCCAAAGGCGAAATTGACGAGAAAGAATTTGAAGAAAAGAAAAAGAATTTAAGTTAATTTATCTATATGAGTAAAAAAAATATTATTACTACTATTCTATTTTTATCTGTCATAGGATTGGCGGCAATTGGCTATTTGAAAGCTGTGCCTGGCGTTTCCGAAAAAATGGAAAATCGCCCTAAAATTGAAATTTCTCCTTCTTTTTTTGATTTCGGTACAATAGAATTCGGCAGAGTGGCTGAATATACTTTTAAAATAAAAAATTCCGGCAAGGAAATTTTAGAAATCAAACGCGTAGCCACTTCCTGCGCCTGCACCACCGCCAAAATTTCCAAAGAAAAAATTGAGCCGGGAGAAGAAGCTGATCTTTTAGTTTCTTACGACACAGTGGCAATGGGCGATGGACCCCATGGCAAAGGAAAACAGGAGAGAATTATATATGTGAAGAGCAACGACCCGATTAATCCTCAGATTGAAGCAATGATTTATGCTAATGTTTTTTAATTTATATTTTAGTTATTGGGATTTATTAAGAAATAAGAAATTAGAAATTTAAACAATATGTTCGCCGCCATTAATTACGTCAACCCTTCAACCATGATTCCTCTTGTAGCAATTACGGGGTTTCTTGATGGTATTCATCCCTGCGCCATAGCTATTTTGGTGTTTTTTATCGCTTTTCTTTTGACTTTACAGCGGGCTTTTAAAAATATCTTTTTACTTGGTTTGATTTATATCTTTGTGATTTTTCTGACTTATTTAGCGGTCGGTATGGGGCTGATTTCGGGCATTATGCTTTTTGGTCAGCATCACTTTTTCGCTAAACTCGGTTCCTGGCTTTTAATTTTGCTTGGCGTTGTTAATCTTAGGGATTATTTTTTGCCGCAAATGAGATTGGGCATAAAATTTTCTAGCGTCCCTCATGAAAAAATTAAAAAGCTTCTCCGGAAAGCGAGTCTGCCTACGATTATCGGTGCCGCTTTTCTTGTCGGACTCTGCTCCATCCCTTGTTCCGGCGGAATTTACGCGGCCATTACTGCCTTACTTGCGTCAAGAACCACATTCTTCACAGGTTTCTTATATCTTCTGCTTTATAATTTCATGTTTGTGGCGCCACTTTTAATCATTCTTATTTTAGCCGCCAATCCTTATACTTTGGTAAAATTCGGCGAATGGCAGCAGAAACATAAAAAAACACAAAAATTAGTGATGGGTTTATTTATGATAGGTTTAGGCGCGGCTATTTTAATATTTTTTGTCTAAATAATTTATGAATCAAGAAAAAAATCAACAACAAGAAAACTGTCCCCTTTGTCAGAGTTCAAAAGAAGCAATGGAAAAATTAAATTTTAAATCAGATATTGTAGGTGAACAAAAGCCAAAATTATTCTGGAAAGGATTAATAATTTTAGGGTTAGTTGGGTTAGTCATTTTTAGTATTTATAAACTTATGTCAAATTCTTCGTCTCAAGTATCCAAAAATAATAATAGATCGACAGAAGTTAGCGTTTTTCAAAATGTGAATGAAGAAATCAATCCTAAAATTAATGCTCTAGCGCCTTATTTTGCGTCAGAAGATGTTTTTGGTAACAAAATTGCTTTAAGCAATTTTAGGGGAAAGAAGCCAGTGCTTTTGATATTTTGGGCAACTTGGTGCGGCTATTGCGCCAAAGAAAAGGAAGATTTAAAAACTTTTACTCGAAAACACCAAAATGAAATTCAAGTTTTAGCGGTGGATAGCGGAGAGTCAAAACAAACAATCAAAGATTATATTCAAGAAAAAGATATTAACTTTTTAATACTTATTGATGAGCAGAGAAAAATCTGGAATCAATATCTAGTTCGCGGTACACCATCGCATTTTTTAATTGACAAAGACGGAAAAATTATAACCATGCGACCCGGTATTGCTTCTCTGGCAGATTTAGAAACGATGCTCTTAATGCTTACAAAAGAATAATATGAGTCAACAAATTTCAATTATCACTGCTTTTACCGCTGGATTTCTATCCTTTTTCGCGCCTTGCATTTTACCATTAATACCACCTTATTTCGCTTGGCTTTTAGGTGTTCCAGAGAAGAAACTACAAAATAGAAATATTAAAACAGAGATATTAATCCATGCTATTTTGCTTGTTTTGGGATTTTCAACTTTTTTTATTATTTTGGGAGCAAGCGCCAGTAAATTAGGTCAAGTTTTAATTTCTTATCGTTCGTTGGTGCAGAAAGTAGGTGGACTGATTATTATCTTTTTTGGATTAGAATTTGCCGGTATTTTAAAGATATTCAAAAATCATCGTCATAATTTGATTAAAAAAATATTTTCTAAGTTTGATAATCGAACAAGTTCATTTTTAGTTGGCCTAACTTTTACTTTTGCTTGGGTGGCTTGTTTTTCCCCGATTTTAGGCTCAATTTTAGTCTTAGCCTCTTTTCAAGGGACATTAAATCAAGGAATTATACTTTTGGTTTTTTATTCTTTAGGTCTAGCTATTCCTTTTTTATTAACTTCTTTATTTCTTGGTTTTATCATGAACAAAATTAAATTTTTGAACAAAATAACCAAATGGATTAATTTATTCTCCGGTTTAACCCTGATTGTATTTGGTATTTTATTTTTAACAGATAATTTCTACAAAATCGTAATGTGGCTTAGCAAGCTTTATTAAATCTAATTAAATTATTATGGAAAACTTTAATGACAATCTAAATGGACAACCGTTAACCAAGAGAGAACGGCGATTGTTAAAAAAACAAAAAAAAGAGCGAGAAAAGATTCATCAGCAACGTCGTCAGAAAATCAAAAAAGTATTGTTTATTTCTTTACTAATCTTGTTATCGGTTGGAATAATAGTGTTTTTTACCAAAACCTATACTCCCAACAAAAATCATCCCGGCACACCTCGAATGGAAATCCCCCTAAATGAATACGATGCCGGCACAGTTTCAATGACTGGTGGATTGGTTAAACACGTTTACGAGATTAAAAATACAGGCGAAGGAGATTTAAAAATAGATAGTATTTGGACGTCCTGTCACTGCACCACCGCCCGCTTAACAATTAATGGTAAAACAAGCGCAGAGTTTGGAATGGATAAACGTTATACTTCGCAAAAAATCGCTCCGGGCGAGATGGGTTTTTTAGAAATAACTTTTGACCCGGCCTTTCATGGACCCCAAGGGGTTGGGCAAGTAGTTAGAGCTGTTTATCTTTCTACTAACGATTCAGAAAACAAGACAGCAGAAGTGAGATTAATAGCTAATGTGGTTCAGTAATCTAATTTGTAAAATAAAGATTTGAGTTAATAAATTATTTTTATAAAATTTATGTTTGATTTATTTAAGAAAAAATGTCCTGTCTGCAAAATGAAGTTGAAAGAAGGGAAAGAATATCCTGAAGGATATGGGAAAAAATTTTGTTCAGAAGAATGTAAAAAGGAATATCGGAAAAAATTAATAAGAGAACAATCACGATCACATAGCGGCAGCTGTCATTAAGTCGTTGAAAAATAATAAATATGCAAGAAACATTTTGGCAAAAAATAAAACGAAACCATTTACTGTTGATGACTTTATACTGCGGCGTACCAATAGCATTAATTATTGGTTTTTTAATTTTATTTAAAAGCGGCAGCGATTGGACGTGGTTGCTTATCTTACTTTGTCCCTTAATGCATATTTTTATGATGCGAGGACATAAACATGACCTTGGTGTTGGAGAATATAAATTAAATGTGGTCAATAACCAATTCTATCAATGTCCAGAATGTGGCTTGGAATATAAGGAAAAAGAATGGGCGGAAAAATGTGAAATGTGGTGTAAAAAATATAAAAGTTGTAATTTAGAAATAACAAAACATGCAATTAAAGAACAATAATAAAATTTATTTAAAATCTATTTTGGCCGGAATTTTTGGCATGACAGGATTGAGTACGATTTATATTTTGATTATACTCTTGACAACTAAAGATTTCAGGCAGGTTGTTGAACAACTTTTATTTTTTAAATATTGGAATGCTGTATTGATTATTGGTTTCGGTATTCAAACGGGATTGTTCTGGTATCTTCGTTATGGTTTACACTTAAATAATATATCTTCCAAAACTGCTTTTGGTGCAAGCGCCGGAACTTCAACCACGGCTATGGTTGCCTGTTGCGCTCATCATTTAACTGATTTCTTGCCAATTCTTGGTTTGTCAGCCGCCGCTTTGTTTTTAAGCAAATACCAAACTTATTTATTTTTATTGGGAATAATATTAAATGTTACCGGAATATCATTAATGATTTACCTAATTAAAACTAAAAAATATTCTAAATTTTTAACCATTTAAAATTATGAAAAAAATAATTTTAATCGTTGGGGGAGGGATGTTACTGATATTATCAATAGTTATTATTTATGCGCTTAATTGGAATAATGCTTCTGAACCAAACAAATACCTACCGCCTGTTGAGGATAGCAACAAACAATATCAAACTCAAAGTGACAATCAAGCTTCAGTAACGATTGATGTTATTCCTAAACAACTTGGGATAAAAGAAGAAAAAAATATTTTTTTCGTCAGTTTAAACACCCACACAGTTGATTTAGATTTTAATTTTGTCAAGATTATGATTTTAAGCGATGATTTAGGCACTGTTTATTCAGCCAGAGAATGGACCGGCGGTCGCGGAGGCCACCATTTAAACGGATATATTATTTTCCCAAAAATTAATCCGAAAGCAAAACAAGTTAAATTGCAAATAAATGATATCGGCGGGGTTAATAGAAATTTTGAATGGTCATTAAATTTAAAATGAATTAAATAATTAATATGCAGTATGCTTGGCTCGTTTGGAGCCTAATATTATTAGTTATTTGGGGACTTGTCTATTTTTCGTTGAAGAATAGAGAAAGTAAAAAGGAGATGTTTGTTGTGAGTTTATGGACCTCATTTTTAGGACTTACTGAGCCTTTATTTGTGCCTGAATACTGGAGTCCGCCGTCTCTCTTTAATTTAGCCATTAAGACAGGGTTTGATATTGAAAGTTTGCTTTTTGCGTTTGGTGTGGGCGGACTCGCAGTTGCAATCTATGAGAGAATTTTCAGAATCAAACACGAGCAAGTAATTACGAAAGAAAGACACAAACCGCGGCATAAGTATCACCTACTGGCACTTTTTTCCGCTCCGATTATTTTTATTTTGCTACTTGTTTTTACAAATCTAAACCCGATTTATTCAACATCCATTGCGTTCATTGGCGGCGGTCTTGCTACTTGGTATTGCCGTCCTGATCTAAAAAAGAAAATGTTCGCAAGTGCATTCATATTTACCTTTCTCTATTTTTCATATTTTTTAACTTTAATCATTGTCTATCCTGGCTATGTCGAATCAGTGTGGAATCTGGCTGCAATTTCTGGTATTTTCATTTTTGGAATTCCGCTGGAAGAATTAATGTTCGCTTTTGGTTTAGGATTTTTATGGTCGAGTTTGTATGAGCATATAAAATGGTATAAAATAAAAGAAATTTATTAAAACTATGGATAAACAATTTGAAATTAATAAATTACTAGAAAAAATAAAGAAATTAAAAAAAGAGCATCAGTTAGACTTGTCTTCTGATGAAGATTTATCAATTGCCATTATGAATTTAGTTAGTTTAGAAGAACACTTTTTCTTTACTGGCGTCAAAACCGGCAAAAAAAATTATTACGATTTGCTTGGCAAGATTAGAGAGATGAGGAAGGAGTTATTAAAAAAAATTGTCAAAGACGCCGAAGGAGAAGTCTGGTGCATTTCAAAACATCTTTTAGCCGCTTCAATGCGGTTGATTGAGGTTGGAACCAAAGAATTAACCAAAGGTAACAAAGAAGAAGCGGAAAATTTATTTTCTAAGGCATACGATCTTTATTCGCTGTTTTGGGGTATAAATCTACAAGTTATAGAGATAGACCAAATTAAAAAAATTAATGACGATCAAATAAACAAAGATGATACAAATAAAGATGGTTTAACCAAAAGATTAAATAAGTTGGTTCAAGATTTAATTAATTGTTGCGAGGAATAGTTATGAAAAAAGAAACTTTAAAAATTCAGGGAATGGACTGTGCTTCTTGCGCGGCAAACATTGAAAATACCCTAAAAAAAGAAGTGGGCATTAAATCCGCTAATGTTAATTTTGCTTTAGAAAAACTTTATTTGGAGTTTGACGAAGTTGAAATAAGTATTGCCAGAATAAAAAAAATTATTGAGAAATTGGGATATAAGACAGTAGAAAAAACTTTCTCCGCTGAAAGCGGAGAAGAAATGCACAACCATCACAAAGAGGCAAAAATCCACGAAATCATAAAATTAAAAAAACGGTTTATCTTCGCTTTAATTTTTAGTTTGCCAATTATTTACATGGTGATGGGTGAAATGCTTAACTTGCCCCTTCCAGAGATTTTTGAAAATTATGGAATTGTCATTCAGTTTATTTTAACGACAGCTGTTATTGTTTCCTGTTTTAATATCTGGATTTCTGGTTCTAAAAATTTACTGCGGCTGGCACCCAATATGGATTCTCTTATCTTTATTGGCACGGCTGTTGCTTATTTTTATAGTTTAGCTGTTTCTGTTTTGATATTTTTAGGCGTGAGAATTGAAGCTCATCTTTATTATGAGAGCGCGGCATTGATTTTAGTTTTTATTTCTTTAGGTAAATATCTTGAAGCGATAACCAAAGGAAAAACCAGTGATGCGATTAAAAAATTGATTGGGCTTCAGCCAAAAGAAGCAACAATTATAAAGGATAATGAAGAAATAAAAATCCCTATTTCCGAAGTAAAAGTCGGGGACATTATTTTGGTTAAACCCGGTGAGAAAATCCCAGTAGACGGCATTGTTATTGACGGCTATTCTGGCGTTGATGAAAAAGCGATTACCGGTGAAAGTATTCCAGTAGAAAAGAAAAAGGGCGACGAAGTAATCGGCGCCACTATTAATAAAACCGGTGTTTTAAAATTTCGGGCAACTCGCGTGGGCAAAGATATGATGTTATCCCAGATTATTAAAATAGTTGAAGAAGCAATGGGATCAAAAGCACCGATCCAGCTTTTAGCTGATAAAGTTTCTTTTTATTTTGTCCCGTCAGTAATTGGCATTGCTATTTTAGTTTTTATCATCTGGCTCTTGCTAGGACAGTCATTAGTTTTTGCCTTAACGGTTTTTGTGACGGTTTTAATTATTGCTTGTCCTTGCGCTTTAGGTTTGGCAACGCCGACCGCGGTAATGATGGGAACTGGTTTAGCGGCAAAAAATGGGATCTTAATAAAAAGCGGCAAGGCGTTGGAAATTGCCAGAAATGTAAATATGGTTATCTTTGACAAGACAGGGACCTTGACCAAGGGCGAACCCAGCGTTACAGATATTGTTAAAATCAAAAATGATATTAGTGAAAATTCTATTCTGCAAATTGCCGCGTCAGTGGAAAAAAATTCTGAACATCCCTTAGCTCAAGCAATTGTTAATAAAGCAAAAGAAGAAAAAATTAACCTTTTAGAAGTTAAGAATTTTCAAGCCATACCCGGCCATGGGGTTTTAGCCGAGTTGGAAAATAAAAAAATAATTTTCGGAACAAGAAAATTAATGGTTGATAATCAAATTGACCCAAGCCCGATAGAAGAAAAAATGATTACTTTAGAAAATCAGGGCAAAACAGCGATGATTTTGGCACAAGATAAAAATATAATCGGCATTATTGCCGTAGCTGACACTCTTAAAGATTATTCAAAAGAAGCAGTTAAACTACTTCATAAAATGGGCAAAAAAGTCGCTATTATTACTGGAGACAATCAACGCGTTGGACAAGCAATTGCCAAACAAGTTGGCATTGATAGAGTTTTGGCCGAAGTTTTGCCGCAGGAAAAATCAGCCGAGATTAAAAAATTACAGGGCGAAGATAATATTGTTGCGATGGTTGGTGATGGCATCAACGACGCGCCTGCTTTAGCTCAAGCTGATTTGGGTATTGCTTTAGGGTCTGGCACCGATGTAGCAATGGAAACCGGAGAAATAGTTTTGATAAAAGATGATTTGAGAGATTTAATAACAGCAATTGATTTAAGTAAATACACATTAAATAAAATCAAACAGAATCTCTTTTGGGCATTCTTTTATAATATTGTCGGTATTCCTTTGGCCGCCGGGATTTTATATCCTTTCACTGGTTGGCTTTTGAATCCGGCTATTGCCGCGGCCGCGATGGCTTTTTCGTCGGTTAGTGTTATTTTTAATGCTCTTTTGATGAAAAGGTACAAACTAAAATAATTTAAAATTTCAAGGAGTTCTTTATTGTCACCCACACACAGCAAGTCTGGAGCAAGAGCGACACTTCTTTCTTTTTATTCTTTGTCTTTTTGAGGTATATTGCTCATATTTTTAGTTTAATACAATTTATTAAATTTTAATATAGCCGTCAAAAGGAAAATTTTCCAGTTTTCCATTACCAGCCTGAAGCACTGAATCATCTAAGTCGAACCCCACTCGACCAATTCCGCGTTTTTCCAGCGCGGTGTAGAGAATGGAATTAAATTTTATATCCGTACCCAATTTTTGTTTAGTCTCTTGCATGGTTATATCCTCATCAAAATTTCTATCCAGATTTATGCAAAAGCTTTTTATCGTAGAATCCTCTTGCAGAAGATCACCAAGATTTTTATGTCGCAATTCGCCATGGGCAAGGTGCGCCGCGCCTAGTAAGACAAACATTCGAAAATAATCAGTAAATTTTTTCCAAAGATTACTGAAAGAATAATCGGAAATTTTCTCGGATTCTTTTTACTGATATGTTGTGTGAAAATTTTGACTTTCGGGAGATTTCATATTTGAGTTTTTCCGATTTCTTTTTTCAGCTTAGCAATTTTTAGCTCATCGGATTTTTGAAAAAGTTCTTTAAGTTTCTGCACTTTTGTATTTGAAATCAAATCAATCCTATTTTGGTAATAGGACAAAAGGGCGTTAATTATTTGTTATTTATCTTGTTTTATGATTCTATTTTACCTCTTTTTGTCGTTCTGATAAGCCTGCCGCAAATTTCTAAAAGTCAAATTCTGGTGTATTTATACAACCAAGCTCGAACGTATTTTAGCAAAAATCTCTGACTTTGACGAACGCCTCCGCGCCCCGCCAAAGGCGGGGCTACGCCTCAAGCAAAATTTTCTTTACAATTTTCTTTTTTGCGCGTGATCATTTTTTCCTTCTAAAAGGAAAAGAAAATTTTGCTTTCGTCGTTCTGCTCTAAACGAGCAGACGGAGGCGTGCTTAAGTTCTCTCGCTCGGGCGCGGCGGAATTCCCCCCACACCCCCCTTCCGCCGCGCCCGCCCGCCTCTGGGAGGCCCTCACTTCCAGTGGTGGCGGAAAAAGTGCTACTCGGTAGGAATCGGGCTGGCATAGTCATTGCGCACCCAGCCCTCTTTAGCGCTGTTCACAATAATGTAATACCAATCTCCTTCGGTTTTGGTAAAGACATATTCTTCGCCGGGGATAACTCTGGCAACGACCGATGAATTTGTGGTCGGCTGTTCCCGGACGTTTACATAAGGCGTGTTTCCAATAATTTTTAGTTTTTGCTCCTTGTTTTGAACGGTAGGGGCGACTGTCGGTGTATTATTCTGAGAAGTAGTACTCCTAAAATCGGATGGGCAATTCGCGGTATTAACGCCTTTTATCATATCCGAGAGCCACACGCAAAGAACAAAGTCGTTTTCTCGTTTTTGATAAAAATAGGGCTGGTTGGTTCCCGGATCAATGAGTCGTCTATTCTTGCCAAGATACCCCTTATCCTTTAACTCTTCTAAACTTAAAGGGAACGAACCAGTGTCAAAGTTGTAGTCTTGAAGAGCGAGGAGTAAATTGCTCACGTCTTCTATCCTCACTCTGTCAAACTCAAGCACCAACACCCTCTGTTTGAGATCGTCTATTTGCCTTTGATATGACGCTAAGGGATTCAGCTTCCCCAAAAATTGAGCTACGATGGAAAAATTGCTCAAAAGCAATAAAATTGCCAGAGCGCCAATAATGATGTTTTGAACTATATCAATTTTGAATTTTGGAATTTTCATACGCTATTGAAGCCTAATACGAAACCTCTCTTTTGGCGGTGCCTCGACCTTTGGCACGCTTGGTTTTGGTTTGGGCACAAAAATCTCTTGTCGTGGAGCTGGAGCGACGGCACACTGGCTCAATTGCCGTTCCAAAGAAGCAACGCGCGCCTCAAGGTTGTTAACCCTATTTTCAATGTTGTTAACCCTATTTTCAATACCTAAAATACGGGAAAGGATTTCGGCAATCTTTTGCCACACTGCGGCAAAGGTATTCTGTTCTACCGGTTGCGGTGCTGGAACTATGCCTCCGCCACCACTCGGAGCAGGAGTTGGCGTTGGTTCTGATGTGGCGGTAAATGTTTTACTTGCTTTTGAGCTCTGGTTCGACCACCAGACTGCCGTTTTGAAAATATAATCACCGGTCTGGGTTACATTGAGCGTGAGCGTGGTATCAAAATTTGCTCCGGCTTGAATCAATTTTGCCGCCGAACCATATGCCACGTCGTCTCCGCCGCCACATGGATTCGTGTCCACGGTTACGACGCACCATTCATATGTGTATTCAAACGCCGCGGTGCCCTCGTTGGTAATCCGAACGCTTGCGGAAATGGTTGGCACGGTGGTATCGGTGATACTGTTGATAACGACCCGCGCCGGGGAGCCGACAATCTCAATTTCGCGCGAAGAAGTGATATCAGTGCCGCCGATGTCGGTGTTGAAAGTAACGGTAATCCTTCGGCCAATCCATGAACTATCGCTCGGTATGGCATAGGTTGCTTCGTAGGTACTGGTGGCCAAAAGAGACGTCATCGCAGTTTCTGCCACCAGCGTCTGCCATGTTGTTCCATCCCAATATCGCAAACCGTATTTGGGCGTACTGCTCGCGGCAACGGCAGTTAAATTTCCGCTCGCATCTTTTCGCATTGTCCTGATGGTAAATCTGGCGGTATTGCCGAGGCTGTAAGTCTGATTCCAACCAACTGCTTCAATAACGTATTGACCGTTATTTCCGGCGGGTCCGGTTGCTCCGGTGACGCCATTACAGACATAGTTGGTCGCTGTTACTTCGCCTGGATCAAGCACACCGCTATCATTAGTATCAACGCCGCTTTCCACTTTTTTGCCGCCCTCGGCGCAGTTGGCTCCGGCCGCTTCTGTTGTGATTTTTACTAAAGCATTATGACCTGCAGCACCGGTAGCACCGTTGCAAACGTAATTCGTCGCTGTTACTTCGCCTGGATCAAGCACACCGCTATCATTAGTATCAACGCCGCTTTCTATCTTCTTACCGCCAGTTGAACAATTGGCCCCGGCAGATTCGTCAGATACTTTGACTAAACTGTTATGACCAGTCGCGCCAGTGTCACCCTTTTGCGCTAAAATAGTCCAGGTTGCCCCTTCGGTCGGCGTGACGTTGGTATTGGCTGCAAGGGCGCGCCAGGACGAACCGTTATAGCTCACCGCGTCATATTTGGCATAACTTGTCGCTGAGCTCCACGCCCCTCGCCAATTAATCGCCGGTTGAGCAATTTGGATTTCCTGGGCAGAAGATATTTTTGTTCCCAACATGGTGGCGGAAAAAATAACCGCTATTTTCCGGCCATACCAAGCACTGTCATTAGGAATATCGTATGTTGCTTCATAAGTGGCGGTTTCTGCCAGCGCGCTCATAGCTGCAGTGCTAACCAAATCCGACCAAGTAGTGCCGTTCCAATAACGCAGGCGGTAAGTTGGCGCGGTGTCAGCGGCTGTTGGTTGGAAAATTCCGCTCGAATCCCGTTTTAATGTTTGAATGGTAAATCTCGCCGTGCTGTTAATGTCATAAGTTTGATTCCACCCGACTGCGCCGATAGCATAATTGCCGGTGTACGGAGAAATAAATGTAAGCGTCGCCGTATTATCGGCCGTGCTTGCGGAATTGCCGTTGAATGAAACGTCTGTCGTGATGGTCCAACTGCCGGCCGGCGCTTCCAGCGGAAAATCATAATTTGGCGTCCAGCCGTCCGCGCCAGTGTCAGATGCCTGCGTCGCGCGCGTCGTGCCGTCGGGACGTTTGAGCGTGAAGGTGACCGCGCTTCCTGAAGTATCTATATTCGTGTCTTTGCGCACGTTTTTGACATGGGCAAAAAAACTGAAGACGTCGGCGGCGATAACTCCGGCAGTTGTTTCGTTGGCGTTTTGGGTGGGCCAATCGTCTTTACTGACGGTAGAAGTGAGCTGGGGGTGGGCGTCCACGAAATAAATCGAACTTACCGAGTGGGCGTTGTTGCTTGAAAAAACCGTATTGCCGTCCGGCGGCGTCACGCGAATGGTTTTGGGGCTGCCGATCGTGTCCGCCGTCGCTTTATCGGTTGCAGCGACGGTGTAATCGCCTAAAGTAACTTTTCCGTCTGCGGCGCTCGTGAGCGACTGGCTATTCTCCGTTGCTGGGGTGTCGGAACGAACTTCTATTGTGGAGGTCTTGCTCGCATAGGCCGTGCCGCGCACATTGGTGA
>JBBIVB010000010.1:0-4080 GCA_037439965.1 Candidatus Veblenbacteria bacterium
AGTAGCTGGAGAACAGCGAATTATTGTTCCTTCGCCACCATTTAAGAAATAAGTGATGTGGGCATATTTTTCCGTTTCAGAAATATATAACTGTCTAATATCAACCAACGTCATAGGTAGAGTGCTGTTTAATTTTATGCTCGGATAAGCAGTAGTAATTTTACTTAAATCAGGGCCAAAATCAGTCATTGCTATGAATTTCAAATTTTTAAAGACTTTACGTCTTTTAAAACTTCCTTTATTTAACTTTTCAAAGCTAGGTTGCACAAAAGGTTTAGACATTTGCCTAGCGCGATCTGACCTTAAATTAAAGAAAATCACTGCATCTTTATCCTTAATGACCCCTATTGGTTTATGCTGATTATCAACTATCACAGTAGGACTAATAAATTCATCGCTCTCGCCTCTATTGTAAGCATGCCTAATAGCCGTTTCGGCATCAGGTGCAGCTAAGCCTTGACCTAAGGTTAGTAAATTATAAACTTTTTCTGTACGCGACCAGTGCTTCTTTCTATCCATGGCATAAAAACGGCCAACTATACTAGCGATGATTTCACCGTTACGAAAATATTTTTGTGTTTCATGTAAAAATTTTAATGCATCGTATTTTGGCGAATCACGACCATCGGTAAAAAAATGAATGAATATTCGTGGCACTTTCTGTTGCTGACAAAATTTCAATAAAGCTTGAAAATGGTCAGGCGAGGAATGACCGCTATTATAATTTGATAACAAACCCATTAAATGCAAGTTGGAATGGTGAACCCTAACATGATTAACTGCCTGCATTAAGGCCGGATTCCTAAAGAAACTTCCATTCTTAATGGACTTAGAAATAGTAACGACGTCTTGTTCCACTATTCGGCCAGAGCCAATATTTAAATGCCCAGCTTCTGAATTGCCATCTTGTCCAGCTGGTAAACCAACATATTTGCCATAAGCTTTAAGTTCAGCATAAGGATAATTTTTTGTTAATTGGTGCAAAAAAGGCGTTCTAGCAACCATTAAAGGATTAGTACGTTTATTAGGCGGACCAATACCCCAACCGTCTAAAATAGCTAGAACAAAAGGCGTATGTAAAGGAATTAGTTTATTTTTCTTCATAAGTTTTAAAAAGAAGAGGTTAATCCTCTTCTATTAATTATAAATAAAATTAGCGCTAACGACAATTTTTTAGCTTTTATCTATCAACTCCTTCTCAATTGCCAACAAACGATTATATTTAGCTACCCTCTCGCCGCGCGCTAAAGATCCAGCTTTAATAAACTCTGAATTTACTGCCACAGCTAAATCGGCAATAAAAGTATCCATCGTTTCACCAGAACGGTGTGAGACTACTATCTTAAAATCGTGACGATGGGCAAATTCTACAGCGGCAACTGTTTCAGTTAAAGTTCCTATCTGATTAGGTTTAATAATTACCGCATTAGCAGCACCTATTTCCCTACCTATTTTAATTCTTTCTAAATTTGTAACAAATAAATCATCTCCTACTAACTGGCAATGGTTGCCTAACATTTTAGTCATTTTAACCCAGCCACTCCAATCGTCCTGATGCAAACCATCTTCAATAGAAATTAAAGGATATAATTTTAGCCATTGCTGATATTTAGCTAATAATTCATCGGTGGTAATCTTCTTACCTTCAAACTCATAAATGCTATGGTAAAAAAATTCAGAAGCAGCTATATCCAATGCCATAGCCACTTGTTCATTAGGTTTAAAACCAGCTTCTTTAATAGCTTCTATTAAAAAATCATAAGCCTGTTCGCAATTATCAAAATTAGGAGCATAACCACCTTCGTTGCCCAAATCTGTATCTAATTGATTTCTTTTTAATATCCTCCCTAAAGATTTAAAAACTTCGTCCCCTACTCGTACACTCTCAGCCATATTTACTATTTTGGTTTTTCCTTTTTGAATAAAAATCCGTGGCACAATAATAATTTCCTGAACTTGCAGGTTACTATCAGCGTGCCGGCCGCCATTAATAACATTCATTAAACATAAAGGCAACCGCCAATCTTTATAAGATAATTTAAACTTTCTTCTAATATATTGATAAAGTGGTTGTGCTAATACTTGACTAGCTGCCCTAGCACAAGCTAATGACACACCTAAAATAGCATTGGCGCCTAAACGACTTTTATTTTTAGTGCCGTCTAAATTAATTAACGACTTATCAATTTTCTCTTGTGCGGTAACATCTACCCCTTGTAAAGCTTGATTTATTTCTTCATTGACATTAGCTACTGCTTTTAATACGCCCTTACCACCGTAACGTTTAGGATCGCCATCGCGTAATTCATGCGCTTCGTGTTTGCCAGTGGAGGCGCCGGAAGGCACTGAAGCCATCCCTTGCATTCCGTTTTCCAATTCTACTATTACCTCTATTGTAGGATCGCCGCGTGAATCTAAGATTTCTCTACCTCGAATTTGCTTAATTAAATATTTCATAGAATTACTTTTGTACCAAAGGAGCTAAGCCTGGTAATTTATCACCAGCTAAAAACTTTAAAGCTGCGCCACCAGCAAAAGATAAATAATCTACCCATAAACCATACTGATGGAAAAAACTAGCAGTATCGCCTCCGGCTACTACCACTAAAGCAGGTCCCCTAGCTTTACTGGAAACTAATCTACCCAAAGCTAAGCTGGCATGAGCATAAAGTTTATCTTCGGTCTTGCCTAAAACCCCAGCCCAAAGAACTGTTTTGGCATGTTTTAAGTAGCTTGAGTACTCGCGCACCGTACTCACCCCTAAATCATACAAACAATAATTCTTTTGCACATCAAAAACAGAAATTAATTTAGTTTCCTTCTTTTTAGTGCCTACCACATCAACTACTACATCTTTAGGTAAAATTATTTTCTTACTAAATTTTTTTAATATTTTTCTAGCTTCAGGAATAAATTTTTTATCTACTAGTGATTTGCCAACTAACAAGCCTTTGGCCGCTAGAAAAGTATTAGCCACAGCACCGCCTACTAATACTTGCGAGGCTATGATGGCTAGTTTATTAATCACTGGCAATTTATCTTCAATTTTAACACCACCAATTACCACAACTAATGGTTTAACCGGCTTTTGTAAAACTTTATCTAAAAACAAAACCTCATGTGCCAAATTTAAACCAGCATAACTAGGCAAAACTCTAGCTACACCAGAAACCGAAGCGGCAGTGCGATGAGACACAGATAAAGCATCATTAATAAATATATCACCCAAAATAGCTAATTTTTTAATAAAATTTTTATCATTTTTTTCCTCACGTCTATCAAAACGAATATTTTCTAAAAGCACTATTCTTTCCTGATTAAACAATTTGCCTTTAGCTTTGGATAAATTAAATAATTTAACAGGATGTCTTAATAATCTAGATAATTCAAGGGTCTGCGGCAATAAACTTAAAGATTTCACTACCTTACCCTGTGGCCTGCCTAAATGAGACACTAAAATAATCTGTTTAACCTTTTCGCGTTCCAAAAACCTAATAGTTGGTAAAGAAGCAATAATCCGGGCATCATCTAATATCTTAGCCCGCTTCATTGGCACATTAAAATCCACCCGCACCAACACACGTTTACCTTTTAAATTTTTAGCTTGGTTTATAACTTTTAGTTTCATCTCAATTTTATTTTATAACAATTAGCTAAATTCTAAAAGGGCTACCCATCTTTACAAAACTAGCTTTAAGTATTAAACTAGCACCAGTTAATTTATGATCTTTAACAACTAAATACACTGAACTGAAAGGAATTAAAAATGAACCATTTGGAGATACCTAAAGAATACCTCGATATTTGGAATAACTTCCCTTTTCGCGAGTTTACTAATAATAACAAAATACCATATTGGAAAAAATATGCTTGGGAATTTATTTCTCTATTAAATGAGGATAATTCTGCCTTAGTGGCAGATACTTCCGCTGGCAAAACTGCGATTGCTATATTAATTATTACGGCACTCAAATACAGAACTTTATTTCTGGTACCAACCCGTATATTAACCATGCAACATCAGGAATTGTTACAAAAAATCACTGGCCAAAGTTATGGCTCAAAAATCTATACCGGTGT
>JBBIVB010000010.1:4180-25632 GCA_037439965.1 Candidatus Veblenbacteria bacterium
AATTGTTACAAAAAATCACTGGCCAAAGTTATGGCTCAAAAATCTATACCGGTGTTACCAAAAAACGAGATTGGAACAATAAAGATTATCGCATTATTTTTGCCACAGCCCATATATTATTAAATGATTTCAAAAAAGGAAAAGTGGATCTGAACGGGTTTAATTTGATTATTTTTGATGAGTTTCAAAAAGCACGTGGTAATTTCCCTTATATACCTATAGCGCAACTGGCTCATAAATATAATCTAAAAATATTTGGATTATCTGCTTCACCAGGGGGTACCCAAAATATTATTGAAAAAATAAAAAAATCCTGCTTTATAAAAAATGTACATCGAATTAACATTCCTGTACCGCCAAAAACAGAAAGCCTGGTATTAGCCGAGATGACTGAACCGTTAAAAACTATTAATGAACTTTTTCTTTCCCTTATAAAACAAACTGCCATTAATTTATGTCGACTAGGATTTCAAGTGGACACTGAGAGAATTATAACGGCTAAAGAATTAAAGCTACTTCAAGTTATGATTCTGAATAAAAAAAGTGACCCTAATTACTATCGTGCTATGTCAACTTATGCCCAATACAGAAAATTGCATCATGCTTTCGTTTCTATTATGTCCGAAAGTTATTATACCTTTCTGGATTATGCCAATCGTCTAAAATTCGAAGATAAAAGCCAAGCTGCTAACGCCATCTGTTCTAATACAGATTTTCAACAAATAACTTATTTGGCAGCTGAAGCACAAATTCATCCAAAAGTAGAAAAATTATTAGAAATTACACAATCCCTAATTAACATGAACAAAGGGATAATTGTCTTTGTCTATGAACGTATTACTGGTAAACACTTAAAAGATGTGCTAAATTCACAGATCCAAAATATCAAAGCCGAAGTTATTTTCGGAGGAAAGGATGGTGACAAAAGAAAAATTCATCAAGATATTTTAAAACGATTTGCTAATGGTGAAATAAATGTGCTAATTGCCACATCTGTTATTGAAGAAGGTTTGTCAACGCCTGGTGTCAATGCAGTTATTCATTATTCAATGCCGCCTACTGATATAGCTCGTATTCAACGAGGAGGCCGAGCTGGCAGATTTGAAAATGGTACGGTTGTTTATATCGCACTTAATCATTTTTTTGACAAGGCTATGTATTGGTCTACCTGGCATGGTGTTAAAACAATGAGACAGACTTTAAATGACCAAGCGTCAAAAATAGCTACCTCTAGTGATGGAATTGTAAGAAAAAAAAGAAAAGGTATTGACACTCTTACCTTGCCGCTTTTTCCGGAACAAATAACTGAATAAAAGAAGGGTGGATAAAAAAGAAAGGAATAAAAAATGACAACATATCAATGGTTTATCGAACCGAAAAACTACGATGCTAATAATATTTTAGCAGCTGAACTGCCAGAAGTAAACTTCATTCGTGATTTAACCGATAATACTGGCAAAACTCACATAGTATGGCGTTGTGAATACTGGTTCGTCGCTTATTTCCAGCGTTGTCAAAAAACTATGAACTTAAAATTCAAGGTATTCAACCGCCGTGGTAATAGAGGCCCTATTCGAGAATGGATTTTTTATAAAAAGAAAAATATTAAGGTTAAAAAATAACCTATAAAGCTTAACCCTGCCCGTCTTTGATAAAAGATGGGCATTTTTTTATCTAAACTACCTTTTCCACTATCTCTACCAACCTATTAGCATAACCCCACTCATTATCATACCATGCAATAACTTTTACTAAATCATCCCCCACCACTTGAGTTAAAGATAAATCAACTATAGAGGAAGCTGGATTGCCAATAAAATCAGATGAAACCAGTGGTTTATCTATAACCTGTAGAATTCCCTTATAGCGCGGACTTAAAGCAGCACGCTTTAAAGTATTATTTACCTGCGCTAATGTTACTTTCTTTTTTAAGACAAAAGTAAAATCAGCCAAAGATACACTAATTGTCGGCACTCTTAAAGCCATACCATCAAATATACCCTTTAACTCTGGCACTACTTTAAAAGCCGCTCGAGCCGCACCAGTAGTAGTAGGCACAATATTCTGACTCGCTGCTCGTGCCCTACGTAAATCTTTATGCAAACCCGGAGGCGGACCATCTACTAAATTTTGTTCAGCAGTTACCGAATGTACAGTAGTCATCATAGCTTTCTTAACACCAAAGGCAGAAACCATTACTTGTGCCACCGGAGTTATACAATTAGTAGTACAAGAAGCGTTAGAAATAATATTAGCTTTAATTTTACCCTGAACATTCACACCTAAAATATAAGTTGGGGTAATATCATCTTTAGCTGGCGCTGATAAAATTACTTTTCTCGCTCCAGCTTTTAAATGAGCTTTAGCATCATCATGCGAAACAAAACGGCCAGTGCACTCCAACACTACATCTACTTTTAATTTTCGCCACGGCAAACGAGAAGGGTCTTTTTCTGCTGTTACTAAATATTTTTTACCATTAACAATCAAGTGCTTTTTATCGGCTTTCACTTCTTTATCATAAATGCCATAAACTGTATCGTATTTTAATAAATGTGCTAAAGTAGCTGGCTCCATCAAATCGTTTATCGCCACCACTTCATACTTTTTTTTAGTTAAAGCGATTTTAAAAGCCGCTCGGCCAATGCGACCAAAACCATTAATAGTTAATCTTATAGGCATAATTTTATAAGTTAAGGGTAAGATAGTTTAATTATACGTAAATTTGGCTATAAAAAAAAGCGGCCGACCAGCAAGATCAGCCTTTATTTAAAAACCATACATGTTGACCTAAACATTTCCTTTTATTAAATGTAAAGGTACACACATGGGCTTGCTCCTCACACAGTATTTTACTCGACGTTATTGATCGTAATCATCAAACCAATATAACCGCAAATAAGGATAATCAAAAAAATGTTTCATAAAAACATTAAAAAAGTTGTGAAAGAGGAGATTAATAATGTGGATAAACCACGATATAATTTTGTATAACACCTTATTTGATGTCAAACAAAAAAGTCAATCTTTGATGGCTTTTCTTTTTTCTAATCCACCATGAATTAGTTTATCCCTTTAAGATTGGTTATAAATTGTTATTATTTTTAAAGTATTTAAACTTAACTCATATTATCTAAACTTGTCAAGCATTTAAAAATAACCCCCAGACTAGAAATGATTAGTCAGGGTATTATAGACTCGCATCATAGAAAAAATCTAAAATTATAAGACATTATGTCCTTTCGAGCCAATCTTATTATTTTTATCATACGACGTACAGCTTGTTCATCGAACCAGAGTCCGAAAGTTAGATTTAATCTATGAAAGAGTGTTTGGATTATTCACAGGCATCCACCTCTACTGAAGGTTGGTTTGTCTATACACAATACGAATCAATTGAATTAATGATACTCTTGGGAGCGGCGTAGTTACACACCTTGATTAAGTACCGTAAGGGTGCTCGAGGAATCACTATCATATAAACCCTTTCAAAATTAGAGAAATTAGAGAAAGTTAATTAGTGTTCCTTTGACCCAGAATTGGCTATTGTTAAAAAACCGCAGCCAATTGTGGCTGATTGATATATTTAAAAAATCTGTTAAAAGTGTCAATCCGTTACTTGTAGATAATTTAATAAAATATAAAAAGACCAATCTATCATACAATTAATAGATCGAATTTCCCCTAACAGTCATCGTCTTCTTTCTGTATGCAGATTGGCCAAAATTACTTTAATGAACTATATTCAAAACTAATAGTCATTTAATACTATGGCTTGTTATTAGTCAAGTTTAATTAATAAGAGTGCCTATTTTTTTACCCAGCACAACTTGCTTTACAACCCCCGTGCACCATTTACACACAATGATGGAAATATGATAACGTGCACTAATCAAAAACGCTTGCCTATCCATCACTTTAAGATTTTGTCGCAAAACTTGCTTAATAGAAATGATTTTATATTTATGCGCACTTTTTACTTTATGAGGATCAGCAGAATATACACCATCTATCGGCCCCGCTTTAATAATTAAATCAACGCCTAAAGCCGCGGCTTGCCTGGCAGCTAAAGTATCAGTAGTAACAAAAGGCTTACCAGTACCTCCGCCAAAAATTATTATCTTTCCTTTATTTAATTCTTGTTTAGCAGATTTATTATTCACTTTATTAAAACCAAGATTACCAGACATTAAATAGGATTGTAAAACCGCCTTAATTCCTACTTTGTTTAAAGCTCGCTCTAAAACATAAGCATTCATCATGGTGGCTATCATCCCAAGATAATCAGCTGTTACTTCATTCATACCTTTACCTTGCTCTCTTTTACGCCAAATATTGCCCGCCCCTATTACCAAAGCTACCTGAACACCCAAAGAGTGCAAGGTTTTTAATTCCCTGACCACTTGATTGAGTTTAACAATCTCAATACCAAAACCACTCTGACCCAAAACCTCGCCAGAGAGTTTAAGTAATATTCTACGATAAGCTAATTGCTGCATTACCCAGTATATCAACTTCGCTCACAAAAATTTAAGCAAGAGAAGTAAATTAAGAATAAGAGACTTAAACCAAGGTTTAACATAACTAATACAAAACGGGATTATTTTATCGCCAAGCTTAAAAGTGGAGTTGTATTACTGAGATATTCGCGGCTCTTCCTGCAAAGAAAAAGCAGCGAATCTTATTATCTTAATATTCTCCCCAATAGTAGCAATGGCTTCATTTATCACCTGTTCTATAGTACGTGAGTCATCTTTAATAAACGGCTGTTTTAACAAACAAACCTCGGCATAAAACTTTTCTAACTTACCATGAATGATTTTCTCCACCATCTCACCTTTTTTACCTTGTTCTGTTAATTGTTTGCGATATATATCTTTTTCTTTATCTAAAATATCAGCGGGTATATTTTTAGGTGAAATATACCGCGGACGGCTAGCTGCTACCTGCATAGCTAAATCATGAACCAAATCTTTAAACTTATCAGTTCGTGCCACAAAATCTGTTTCGCATGCCACCTCTACCATCGCCCCTACCCTACCACCAGGATGAATATAAGCCTCCACCAGACCTTGATTGGTGGTTCTAGCACTCTTACTTTGAGCTATTTTTAAACCCCGCTCGCGCAAAACCTGCACGGCTTTATCAAAATTACCACCGGCTTCTTGTAACGCCTTTTTAGCATCCATCATACCAACGCCGGTTAAAGCACGTAATTTAGCTATTTGTTCCGCAGTAACCATAATTATAAATAAATTATAAATATAAATTTTAACTCTGAGCTCCCAACTTCTAATTAAACTTTATTACGCTCGGCCTTCTGCTTTCCCTCTTTAATAGCCTCTACCACTAATTTAGTAATAAGCTGCAAACCCTTAATAGCATCGTCATTAGCTGGGATAGGATATTCAACTTTATTAGGATTGGTGTTAGAATCAGCCAAGGCTACTACTGGCACCCCTACCTTTTTCGCTTCAGCCAAAGCATTCTTTCCCTCTCGTAAACCAATTAAGAATACAGCTTGGGGAATTTTAGTCATAGTTCTAATACCACCCACTAAGGCTTCTAAATCTTTTAATTCTTTGTCTAAATCTAAACGTTCTTTTTTAGAATATTTTTCCCAACCACCACTCGCTAGTTCCTTTTCCATAGTTTCTAGTTTATTAATTAATTTATAAACTATTGGAAAATTAGTAAAAACGCCCCCTAGCCAACGCCCAATCATATATGGCATACTAGCTTCTTGGGCAGCTTGTTTAACTATCTCATCTGATTGAACTTTTAAGCTGGTAAATAATACTACACCATTATTAACTACGATATTGGTAATAAAATCTAAAGCCTCTTTTAATTTACTTTGGGTTTTTTCTAAATCAATAATATGAACACCTTGTCTTGAAGTATATAAATAAGGTTTCATTTTAGGATGCCAATGCTCTTGCTGATGACCAAAATGAACACCGGCTTTAAGTAATTCTAATAAACTTGGTAATTGTGGCATAAAAAAATTCCTTCCTTTATTCCCGATTTTTATCGAGACCGCTACTATTTGATAGCTCTGCTGGAATATCGCCCAAAAGGGCCAAGGAACAGCAGACAAACAGTATGAGAGATTAAGTATAGATATTATAACAGGTTAAAAAAAATTGGCAAGAAAAAACTAAAACCTTGTCAGATTCTAAATTATATGGTAAATTACTTAAAGATTATGCAGAAAGATATACATCCTATTTATTATCCTAATGCCAAAGTAATTTGTGCATGTGGCAATAGTTTTACCACAGGTTCCACAGTAAAAGAATTACATGTGGAAATTTGCTCTGCTTGTCATCCTTATTATACTGGTAAGGAAAAAGTAGTGGATAGTGCTGGCCGAGTTGATCGTTTCCATCGCCGCGCTGCTAGAAAAGTAGAATTAGACAAGAAAAAAATCAGCACTAAAGCTAAATCCGCTAAGTAAATATTAAAAATCAATAGAACCTATTTTTAAAATAGGCTCTTGATATTGGATAAACTTATGATTTCCGAACAGCAAATAAATAAGATAAAAGCTAAACATCAAGAGTTAGAGCTTAAACTTAGTGATCCTTTATTGATACAAGAACGAGAAAAATATGCCAATGTAACCCGCGAGTATAATGAATTAACTAGCATTTTAGAACATTGGCAAGAATTTAATAAATTAAAAACCGATTTAACTGATTTTGAATCACAATACAAAGCGGAAACTGATACCGAATTAAAAAAATTAATTGGTGAGGAAATTGATAACACTAAAAACAAATTGGCAGAACAAGAAAAAATTTTAGAAGATTATTTAAAACCCCAAGACCCTTTGGATAATAAAAATATTATCATCGAGATTAGAGCCGGCACTGGTGGTGACGAGGCAGCTTTATTTGCTGCTGATTTATTTAGAATGTATTCGCGCTATGCCGAACGTCAAGGTTGGCACGTTAATATCTTATCAGCTAATCGTAGTGATATCGGCGGCTATAAAGAAATAATTTTTGAAATTATTGGCCGTAAAGTTTACTCGCAACTGAAATGGGAAAGCGGCGTCCACCGCGTGCAGCGCATCCCTACTACCGAGAAAAGTGGTCGGGTTCATACCTCGACCGCTACTGTAGCAGTATTGCCAGAAGCAGAAGAAATAGATTTACAGATTAAACCTGAAGATCTAAAAATTGAAGCCACTACTTCTTCAGGGCACGGCGGACAAAGTGTTAATACTACTTACTCTGCTATACGCCTTACTCACCTACCCACTGGTTTAATAATTACTTGCCAAGATGAGCGTTCACAAAAACAAAATAAAGAAAAAGCACTGCAAGTCTTACGCTCCAGATTATTGGCCCGGGAAGAAACCCGCAAACGTCAAGAACGCGATTCTAGGAGACGTTCACAAATCGGTACAGCTGAACGCTCGGAAAAAATTCGCACTTATAATTTTCCCCAAGACAGAATTACCGACCATCGTATTAAAACCAGCTGGCACGATTTACCACAAATTATGGACGGCAATCTAGATGCTATTATCGCCACCCTGCGGCAGAGTTCTGAATCAGTATGATAATAAAAAAACTATTAACTTGGGCTACTAATAGACTGGCTACTTCAAGTGATTCACCCGAATTAGACGCCGAATTGATTTTAGCTAAAATATTAAAAATTTCCCGCGCTCAATTACTAACTCGGGAATCGGATAATTTAAACGCATGGCAACGCTGGCGCTTTTATCATTTAATAAAACAAAGAGCTAGAGGTTGCCCAGTGGCTTATTTAATTGGTTACCAAGAGTTCTATGGACATCAATTTAAAGTTAATAAACATGTACTGATACCCAGACCAGAATCTGAATTATTAATAGAACATGCTATAAGAATGATTCGTGCGAATCATTACCTAAGAACAGTGGCTGATGTTGGTACCGGCTCAGGCTCTCTAGCTATAACCTTGGCTTTAGAATTACCTCACCTTAAAATAATAGGTTGTGATATTTCTGCTGCTGCACTTAAAGTAGCTTACCAAAATGCTCACCTCTATAATGTAACCGACCGTATAAATTTAAAACACAGTGACTTACTAAACCTATCAAAAAATGAAAAAATTGATTTAATTATAGCTAATTTACCTTATGTTACCCAAAAAGAATATGAGCAAAATCCTAGTTTAAAATTTGAACCAAAAATAGCTTTACTAGAACAGCCAGATTTATTCAAGAAATTCTGCCAACAAGCAGCCAGCCATTTAGAAACTAGATTGATTATTATAGAAACCTCACCTTTGTTAATCAATAAATGGGTAAATATAGCTCAAACCAACTGGACAAACAAACTTATTTCTACAGCAGTTGATTTAAGCCAAAGACCTCGTTTTATCATAATTGACAACCAAAACCAAATAACTTAAAATAACATCGCAATCCTAAAATAAATAATGAACTTTTAAAGGAGTTAATGAGATGAAAAACTCATCGCTAATAGAAAAAGTTCGTGCTTTGGTTAACCTTGTTAATACGAGTGATAAATTCTTGACATTATTTATCAAAATTAAGAATGTAACAAATGGTAAAGTTGTGAAAACGGTGTTGCTAATGGTTAAATCGGCAAAATATTACCATACCAATAATAGACTTATTTTGTCAATTTACCATAATCATAGTTATGATAATGGCAATGTTTTTAAAAACCATACAGTATCGTTAAATCTAGAAAAAATATTTGATCTATATATACCTAATGCATTCTTAAAAGAAAACTGGGATTAATCACTTAATTTAATAGGAGAAAACCATGACGAACCAAGCCTAAAAACCCCTGTATATAAATTTTACAAGGGGTTTTTAATTAGTTGATAGATTATTCTTTCTTCTTATCTGCCGTCTCCTTAGTTACTTCTTTAACCGATTCGACCTTCGCTTCTTCCCCTTCTTTCTTTTCTTCCACTTTTTCTACTTTAGTAACATCTTCGATTACTTCCTCTTTAAGCTTGGATAATTCTTCTTCAGAACGCGGCGGTTCAACACTAATTATTACCTCTTCTAAATTATCCAATATTTTCCAACTAGCGGGTAGAGGTAAATCTTTTACTAAAATAACACTATCAAAAGTTTCTAAAGATGAAATATTAACTTCAATTTGGTGTTGTAAATCCTGTGGCAAACATTCCAGGCGTAATTTATTTAAATTCTTTACTAACACACCACCCAACTCTTTAACCGCCTTTGACTCGCCAATAAAAACAATTGGCACTTCGGCAGTAATTTTTTCATCCATTCTGACCTGATGAAAATCAATATGCTGATAACGATTGGTTAAAGGATCAAAGGCAACCTCTTGAATCAAAACCTTAACTGGCTTAACTGAACCAATTACTAAATCTATCAAACTACTACCACCCGCTTCTTTATAAACTTTAGAAAAGGATAAATAATCCACGCTAATAGCCTGGGGTTTAATACCGTGACCATATAACACGCCGGGTATTTGACCTGTCTTTCTTAGAGTTTTAACTTTCTTCCCAAATAGTTTTCTGGGCTCTGCTATAAGTTGAACCATAACTACCTTACTTTCTATACATCAGCTGATGAAGCTCAATGACATCATTAGCTGCTACTGACGACTGATCTTTAAATCTTAATACGTCCTCGCCGGTTAAATCAGTAATTAATCCGACAGAAGTAATACCTAAACTAGAAGTTAATACTAAAGCCACGACCGAACTGCCGCAAGAGGAACATTGTAAATGGACCAGATGAGCACCATCACGCTCGTCTAAAATCTTAGCCCGCAAGGGCGAATCATAAGAACGCTCGCATAACGGACAATAAGAAATCAAACGTGTTAATCCGTCACCTAATTGACTATGTTGATAATTAGCTTGTTTAGGCATATGCTTTTATATCAATAAAATTTTACCATTAAAATTAAACTTTTGTCAAGAAAAATTAATTGCTTTGTTGCCAAGGCGCTTGCCTGCCGTAATGCCGTGATAGATTTTGTATCATCCCAATGATTATCAAACTAGTAACTAATGAACTTCCACCAGCACTTAAAAAAGGTAAGGGTAAACCAACTACCGGCGCCAAACCAATATTCATACTAATATTAAATACTACCTGAATCAACAACAAACTACCTAAACCACCTACTACTAATAAAGAAAAATCATCCCTCAAACGACGCATTAATCTAATTAATCTAATAAAAATAAGAGCATAAAGAAGTAAAATCAAACCGGAACCAATTAATCCAAGTTCCTCACTAATACTGGCAAAGATAAAATCAGTTTGCTGCTCTGGTAAAAAATCCAGCTGACTTTGGGTGCCTAAACCCAAACCTCTGCCGGTTAATCCTCCAGAACCAACAGCGATAATTGATTGAGTAACATTATAACCTTGGCCCAAAGGATCAAGTCTGGGATTTAAAAATACTTCTACTCTAGCTCGCTGATAATCTGCTAAACTAAACCAACCTATAAGTAAAGTTAAAAGGATTAAACCGCCCATCACTAACCACCAAGTTATTTTTTTAGGAACCATGGCCAACATCACCAACCAAGACAAGATTAATAAAGAAGCAGAACCAAAATCTGGCTGATATAACACTAAAATTACTGGCAATAATAAAATAAAAAAACTACCAAGCGTCTTTTTAAAATTCAAAGGTACTCCTACATAAACTAAATAAGCAGCTAAACAAATTATTAATAATATTTTGACTATCTCAACGGGCTGGAAACTAAACTCATCTATAATAAACCAGCCCCTAGTACCCCGAAGAGTTTGACCTAAAATTAGCACCAAGAATAACAGTACTATTAAAGCTAAATATAAAATCTTTGACCAAGAACGATACCAACGAAAATCAATCATACTAACCAACACCATTAATAATAACCCTAAAATCACGCTAATTAACTGTTTGGTAAAAACTTGACTAGCTAGTGCTCCCGCCTCATTTAAAGAACTAGTGTAATGGGAAGCTAAACCAATTAACAACAATAATAGCACTGCTGTTTGCAGTATCCAATCATATTCTGCCCAAGCCTGCCAAAATTTCATTTTCATATTATTTATGGCAACTTCAACACACCGGCATCAAGTACATTTACCTCTGGTTTAATAATAGCATTAGTTAAACCAGACATAGCTTCCGGCCAATCAAATTTTAGTTGCACGGTTTCATTAGCATCAACAGATCTTATCTCTTTAACCCCTACCGCTCTTACCTGATTACCGCTTAACAGTAGACTAACCACTCTCACATCCCAAAAACTATAAGGGCTATTATTAGTTAAATCAAATGTTAAACGTGTGCCATTAGCCTGACCTTCTGTTAAAGTATATAAATCTTCAATCTTTTGTTTAGCCGATATAAAATTAGGTAAGGGGAAATTCTTTAAATCTTTGATGCGATACCAATTAATATTATCTAAAGACAAACTAAAATTGGCTAACGAATTCTCCAGTACTACATTTCTAACAAAAACAAATTTTTCTTCTAAAGGTAAAATAAAAGAATTACCGCGGGCTTTAGTCTGACCATTAACTTGAAAATTATAATCAAAGCTGCTTATTGCCCATTGTAAATTAGGGTTTTTAATCTGGGCCACTAAATCATAAGTTTGACCCATTGGCACTGCCACTACGCCAATTATTTCTATAGCTAAAGGTTTATTTTTTTCATGCCAACTTTGATAATTAATTTCTGAATTAGTCAAACTAAATAACATTTCGTTATAAGCTTTAGTGCTGGCTAAATAGCCAATCCATTTAATAGACGAGTAAGCTAAAAACGCCACCGCCACAATAATTAAGGCACCAGTAAGGATTTTTTTAAACAACTCCCGATGTAAAAACAGCCAGTAACCAAGATTAAATTCTTGATCTATCTCTAAATTATCTTTGCTTAAAGGGTTAATCATAAAATTATTGCTCTAACTCTATTGTAACATATCAGCTGTCTTTTTAATAATTAGTAACTATCCGACTAGCAAACGCTTGACTTAAAATGTTATAATTAAAACATCTTACTATTTACCTAGAAAATTATGTTGGAAACCTCTAAAGATATATTAAACATTGCCTTATCTGTATCGGTGTTTGGTTTGGCTTTTATTTTGAGTTGGATTTTTGTTTACTTTTTATTAATCATCAAACGCCTGGCTAATTTAATCTCTAGTGTAGATGAAAGGCTAAAAGCGCTGGATAATCTCTTTCACACCGTTAAAGACAAACTAGAGCATTCGGCTTCTGCCTTTTCGGTAATGGCTTTAGGAATCAAAGAATTAGTTACTTATTTTATTGAGAAAAAATTGAATAAAAAAACCAGCGTTGGTAAAAAATAGTAATTCAAAACTAAAACAAAAAAGGTCCCTTAGTGCTTTAGAGGATATCATATTTTAGCCATATTTTAAACCATTATTTTTCTGGTTTACTAGATATAGTAAAATTACTAAACACTTACTTGATTTTCTTTTTATATTAAGATGTCTAAATTTACCCACCTTCACGTTCATTCGCATTACTCTCTTTTAGATGGCTTACCTAAAATACCAGAACTTGTAGCTTATGCTAAAAGTTTAGGACAGGAAGCTTTGGCTATTACCGATCATGGTTCTCTATATGGTGTGATTGAATTTTACAAAGAGGCTAAGGCACAAAATATTAAGCCTATCATTGGTGTAGAAACTTATTTAGCGCCTCGCTCTTTAAAAGATAAACAAGCTAAAATTGATGACAAAGTTTCCCATTTAATCTTATTGGCTAAAAATCAAACTGGTTATAAAAATCTTCTCCAACTAGTGAGTATTTCTCACTTGGAAGGTTTTTATTATAAACCGCGAATTGATTTAGCTACACTTAAAGAATATAGTGCAGGTTTAATAATTCTCTCTGGTTGCTTAAAAGGTGCAATAGCGCAGGCTTTATTACAAAATGATTTTAATCAGGCTAAAGAGCTAGCTCAAAAAATTTCTTCTCTGATAAGCCCTGGCGATTTCTATTTAGAAATCCAAGCCCACCCAGAATTAACCGAACAAATTAAAGTAAATCAACTATTAAAAGAATTAGGCCAAGAAGTGGGATTGCCTCTAGTTGCCACTAATGACGTGCATTATTTAAAACCAGAAGACAGCGAGGCACAGGACATTTTAGTGTGTATTCAAACTGGTAAACGAGTAGATGAACCAAACCGCCTAGATATGCGGGCTGTAGACAACTCACTAAAAAACGAACAACAAATGACAGTAGCTTTGCCTGATTTTGCCGAAGCTATTTTTAAAACACAAGAAATAGTAGATAAGGTTGACCTGGAACTATCTTTAGGTAAAAGACATTTTCCCACGTATCCCACACCCCGAGGAGAAACACCAGAAGCTTATCTACGACTACTTACCGAAGAAGGTTTAACTAAACATTATACCAGCGGCGTGGAAGAAAAAATTAGAGAACGTCTAGAATACGAGCTACAAATTATTATGAGTAAAGGTTATGCCAGCTACTTTCTGGTAGTAGCTGATTTTGTCAACTGGGCTAGACAACATGATATCATAGCTACCACTCGCGGTTCAGCAGCCGGTTCTTTGGTTTCCTACTTAATAGGTATTACTACTATCAATCCGTTAGAATATGGTTTGCCTTTTGAAAGATTTTTAAACCCAGAACGCCCCAGCCCACCTGATATTGATATGGATTTTGCTGATAACCGGCGCGATGAAGTAATTAGTTATGTCACAGCTAAATATGGTTCTAATCGGGTAGCTCAAATTGTTACTTTTGGTACGATGATGGCTCGAGCGGCAGTGAGAGATGTAGGACGAGCTTTGGGTTACCCTTATGGCCAATGCGATCGTATTGCTAAAATGATACCCTTTGGACATCAAGGGTTCCCAATGACTATTAAACGGGCAATGGAGGAAAATTATGAACTTAAAAATTTATATGAAGAAGATCCTGAAGTAAAACGTTTACTTGATCTGGCACAAAAAGTTGAAGGCTGTGCTCGTCACGCATCGGTTCACGCTGCTGGCGTAGTAATTGCCCCCACACCTTTAACTGATTATCTATCACTACAATTAGACGTTGATGGTCAGCATGTTATTACTCAATTTGACATGGCCTCTTGTGAAGATGTTGGTTTAGTTAAAATAGATTTCTTGGGAATTAGAAACTTAAGTATTTTGGGCAGCGCGGTAGAAATTATTAATAAAACCAAGGGTCTTAAAATTGATTTGGAAAAGATTCCTTTAAATGATAAAAAAACATACACTTTGCTATCAGCTGGCAACACGATGGGAGTTTTTCAATTATCCAGTTCTGGCATGACTAAATATTTAACCGAGCTTAAACCTACTTCCATTTTCGATATTATGGCTATGGTGGCGCTGTATCGTCCCGGCCCTATCAATTCCATTCCTGATTTTATCAAACGAAAACATAATGCGAAACTTATTAGTCATTTAGATGAACGTCTAAAAGATATTTTAAGTTCTTCTTATGGTATTATCACTTATCAAGATGATGTTTTATTAATAGCTATTGCTTTGGCTGGGTATACCTGGGAAGAAGCTGATAAACTACGTAAGGCTATGGGTAAAAAAATACCTAAAGAAATGGCTAGACAAAAAGAAAAATTTATATCCGGATGTATCAATAATGGTTTATCAGAAAAAAAAGCAATAACTTTATGGCAACTAATTGAGCCGTTTGCAGCCTATGGTTTTAATAAATCGCATGCTGCTTCCTATGCCATTATAGCTTACCAAACAGCTTATCTTAAAGCCAACTACCCCGTAGAATTTATGGCTGCTTTAATGACTGCAGAAAGTGACGATTTAGAAAAAATTTCAGCCGCCGTAGCAGAATGCGAAAAGATGAGAATTAAGGTATTACCACCAGATATCAACCAAAGTTTAACTAATTTTACCGTGGTATCAGATCAAGAAATAAGATTTGGTTTGAATGCCATCAAAAATTTAGGACAACAAGTAGCAGTAACTATTATTACCGAACGTAAAGAGTATGGTCCTTTTACTTCTTTGGAAGATTTTTTAAGACGTATCGCTAAACGAGAGGTAACTAAAAAATCTCTAGAAAGTTTAATTAAGGCTGGCGCTTTAGATAGTCTTAATAACCACCGCCGACAACTGTTGGATTCTATAGACTCCTTAACTTCTTACACTAGAGAAAATCAACGCTTTGGTGACAGCCGCCAACATAGTTTGTTTGGTGAAAACAGCACCGCACTTTTACCTAAACTAAATCTAGAACCAGCCCCGCCTACTAGTCGAGAAGATAAATTAGCCTGGGAAAAAGAGGTCTTGGGACTTTATGTTACCGAACATCCTTTTGGAGAAATAATAAAACAATTAGGACAAAATTTTATGACGGCCAAGCAAATAGCTAATCTGCCAGATGGCAAACTTATTTTAACCGGCGGTATTATTAACCAAGTTAAGAAAATTACCACTAAAAAGGGTGATTTAATGGCTTTTGTTACTTTAGAAGATACTACAGGTTCACAAGAAGTAGTAGTTTTCCCGGAAACCTTTAAAAATAACCGCAACTTATGGCAAGAAGATAATATGATTTTAACTAAAGCTAAAGTATCACATCGTAATGATGAAATTAAAGCTATTATAGAAAAAGCTATCTTAATTGAAGATTTAAAAAAAATTAGCGAATATCTATCGCAATTAAATAATAATCATCCGCTTTCAACTTTTAAATCAGCACCGACCGATAAAAAAATTATCAATCTAACAAATAAAGTTGATAATAATTTAATAAATGAGCTTAAAAAACTTTTACTATTATATCCTGGTGAAACAACTGTGGTTTTCCGCGTCCCTACACCATCTGGCTTTAAACAAATTACCACGCCTTATAAAATTCAAGTGACGCCAGAATTAGAAGATAAAATTCAAAAAATTACTAATCCCCAATAATTTATTTAATTTTAGCTATCGACTAACAATGGACTTTTTGCTATACTTAAACTGCTTAACTACTAACTAAAAACCTATGACAGCACGTATGTATGATTATGATAACGAATTAAATCCTTACCGACGTATTGTTATAAGTTTTATTATAGCCACTCTCGCTGTGATTGCTTTAATTCTTTACTATACCCTACCCCGCGCTACTATCACTTTAGAAGCAAAATCAGAAAAACAAGTTTTAGAAACAACTATCTCTGCTAGTACTGAAAGCAGCCAAGGTGATATTGCTAGCATTATTATATCTGCCGAAGAAACAAAGACTAAAACTTACCGAGCTCATGGCACGGGCGCCAAAGAAGAATACGCGAGCGGCACAGTTGATTTAATTAACACTAATTCAACCGCCCAAACTCTGATTGCTAAAACTAGATTACTTTCGCAGGATAACATTTTATTCCGCACCACTAAACAAGTTACTATTCCAGCTAATGGAAAAATCTCGGTAGAAGTAGTGGCTGACCAGCCGGGTGCTACGGGTGAAATAGGCCCCACTAAATTTACTATCCCTGGTTTAAATGCTGTCTTGCGTGCCAAAATTTATGGCGAAAGTACCCAAAGTATGGTCAGAAAAGAAAAAGCTGGTTCACAGATTTTGGCTAGTGATATAGATGACGCCAGAAGACAACTAACCGACGAACTAACCCAAAAAATATTAGCTGGCTTGCGTGAAAAATTGCCAGCTGATAAAAAAGAACTGAATGTAGTATATAAAACCGATGTCAGCAATCAACAATCATCAGCTGCCGCTGGTACTCAAGGTTCTGAATTTACTTATACTTTAACCGGCAAGGTTGTTGCTATTTTTTATGACGCTTCTACTTTAAGACAGACGGTATTAAATAAGCTAAATCAAGAACCTGATAAGGATAAAGAAATTATAAATCTAGATGAACAAAGTGCCGCTTTAACTATTACCGAAGTAGCAGCTGATAATACCAAAGCTACCTTACAAGTAAAATACCTGGCTGAAATTGCTTGGCAAAACTTGGCACAAACTATCAATCGAGAAGAATTATATGGTATGACTACAGACGAAGTGCAAAAATATTTTTCTACTTATCCAGGGGTAGCTAGTGCTGAAATTAAATTATGGCCATTTTGGGTTAAAACCATGCCACAAATCTTTAACCATATAGAAATTATTGTCAAATAATAAATCTCACCTTTGTATGCCGAGGGAATTTATAACATCATCATTCTTTCGGGAAAAAGAACAAACTGTTGAGGGTAAAATTGAAATTAATGAAAATTTTCTAGAAAACTTAAGTCAGTTTAGTAAAAAATTACCAGCCAGTAGCCGTGATAATTATCAATATTTTATTAATAATATAAATAATATTGATATTTTCCGCGATCTAGAATATCTATTAAATAACTTAACAAAAGAGGAAAACGAATTAAATAAATTATTAGAAAGTAGTCACAGAGCTTATACAAAAATACCACATATTGGTTACCAACTAAGTACCTATGGTGTAGAAGTGCCCTGGATAAATAGGCAAGCTTTTTTAGATTTAAAACAAGGAAAAGTTGATGAGCAATTTAACTTTTTTCGCACGCCCGAAGAAGAACAAATGGTTAAATTGATACTTAAACATGATGCTCTAAAAAAAGTATTAGAGTATAAAAACGCCAAAACTACTGGTCAAAAATTAAAATTATTACCAGAACAAAAACAAAGCATGGAACATATTCTACAACAATTAAAAAAGGTTCAGCCCGAATGGAAAGAAGAATTAGAAAAGTTAGCTACTGACCAAGAATATTACCATCAAAGTTTAAAAAACTTACAAATACAACTAGAACATCGCCTGGCTAAGCAATCAGAGCAACAGTAAACTAATAATATTGACTAAGTGTATCTAGTATTGTAATCTAATAAAGTACGTGATTGTGGCAGCCACCAACTCCATCCTGATCTTGTAAAGGTATTAAAAACTTTCGATAATTCAGGAGTCCGCCAGAAACGGACCTAAGCGTACAGACAATTTGCAAGTGGCCCGATTTACCTCGGACAACTTGGGTGGAACCCCCCGTGGTTGATAAAACTTTACGGGGCCCAAACGAAACTATTCGTTTGGGTATTTTAAAATACTAATAAATCAAATCTAAATTTTATACTTTTAGCTTCCAATTATATGTCTAAATCTACTATTGAACAAAAACGTCATTCGCTATCACACCTTTTGGCCGCCGCAGTCTTGGAACTTTGGCCTGATGCTAAACCTACCTTAGGACCTCCTATTGATACTGGTTTTTATTATGATTTTGAATTCTCTAAAGCTATAACCGAAGAAGACTTAGCTAGGATAGAAAAAAAGATGAAAGAACTAGCACTAAGTTGGGATAAATTTGAAGAGATTAAAGTAACTTCCAAGGAAGCTAAAAAATTCTTTGCTAACAACCCTTATAAAATTGAAATAATAGAAGATCTAGAAAAAAACAAAGAACCTATCACTTATTACCAGTCAGGTAAATTTGTCGATCTTTGTCGTGGTGGGCATGTAGCCAGTATGAAGAATATTAAAGATGGTTCGTGGAAGCTAGAACGCTTAGCTGGTGCTTACTGGCGTGGAAATGAAAAAAATAAGATGTTAACTAGAATCTATGGTTTAGCTTTTAATACTAAAAAAGAACTAGATGAATATTTAGCCAGGATAGAAGAGGTAAAAAAACGCGACCATAGAAAGTTGGGTAAGCACCTTGATTTATTCACTTTTTCCGAATTAATTGGCAGTGGATTACCACTTTATACACCCAAAGGTGCTTTTATCCGTCGTGCTCTAAACGATTATATTGAAGAATTACAAACTAAAGCAGGATATACTCAAGTTTGGACTCCACAAATAGCCAAAGCTGATCTTTTTAAAACTTCTGGACATTATGATAAATATAAAGATTCTATGTTTCAAGTTAAATCTAACTATTCAGAAGAAAATTTTTATCTAAAACCGATGAACTGTCCGCAGCATACTCAAATTTATGCCAGTAAACCACGAAGTTATCGCGATTTACCCTTAAGATATACTGACTTTGCTATGCTCTACCGCGATGAAAAACCTGGTGAAATAAATGGTTTAGCTCGTGTACGCTCTTTTTCTCAAGATGACTGCCATGTTTTCTGCCGTGAAGATCAAGTTGATGAAGAAATTGACATTATGTTACAAATGACAAAAAAAGTAATGGCAACTTTTAATTTCCGCTACCGTTATCGTCTATCCACTAGGGATCCTAAAAATATAAAAAATTATCTGGGTAATCCAAAAACTTGGGATAAAGTGGAAAAATGGGCGGAAAAAATTATGCAACGAAATAAAATTGATTATTTCTCTGGCCCAGGCGAAGCCGCTTTCTACGCCCCAAAAATGGATCTAATGGCCAGCGATACTCTTGGCCGTGAATGGCAATTATCCACAGTACAAATAGATTATGTTATGCCGGAAAGATTTGGCTTGACTTATATTGATAAAGGCGGCAAGGAAAAACATCCAGTAATGATTCATCGCGCTATTATCGGCTCACCAGAAAGATTTATTATGATACTATTAGAGCATTACGCCGGCGCCTTTCCTACTTGGCTAGCACCAGTGCAAGTTAAAATATTACCTGTAGGCTCTACTCATCATGACTTTTGTGCTAAATTACATAGGGAATTCTCTAACCAAAATATTCGTAGTGAAGTAGATGATGCTAATGAAACTATTGGCAATAAAATTAGAAAAGCAGAAAGTGAAAAAATTCCTTATAGTTTAGTTATTGGTGATAAAGAAATGAGTAATAATAAATTGACTGTCAGAATTAGAGGGCAAAAAAATTTACTAATATTAGATAAGAATGAATTTATCTCTAGAGTTAGACAGGAAATATTAACCCGAACAGATGTAAAATAAAACCCGTAAATCCTAATTTTAGGATACGGGTTTAATTAGTTTAAACTGTTAACCAAATAACGATTAGCATTCGTATAATTCCTCCTGCTATTAAAGCCAGAAAGGAGATGTTATTAAACTTATACCAAGGGTTTTTATATTGCCTAAGATTATATAGTAAAACAGGAATACTGGTCGGCATTAAAGGTATAGAATTTGATATAAAAATTCCAAGGTCATCCGCTACTTTAAAAAATTTAACGATTTTCTCTTTAGTATTATTATGATTCCTTAAAAACCTACTAACTAAATTTAACAACCATCTTGAACTGCTGTTCTTAACAATCACTCTATCTTTAACTAATTGACCATCAACCCTTAAACGAACCGAGTATATTAATCCTTTAATATAGAAGATCAAATCTTTTATTTTTCTCGCTATAAATTTAATAGCTAAGTCCACTAAATCAATGCCTAATTTTATAACAATAACTTCTACTAAAGTTCTCGCTAGATAAATCAGCAACGATATAATTATAATTTGATATATATTGTAACCAAATTCTTTAAGTTGCTGGGGAGTATATTCCACTAAAATCGCTATCGAAACTATAAATTTTAAAATATCCAATTTTTTCTCCGTAAGTTAATTATTTATATTGGGCTGCATATACAACACATCTATCCTGCCAGTACGGGCGCCATAATAATTTGAGAAATCATACTTGATTTGGAAATATACAAATCATAGAACCCCGCCAAAGGAGTAATATTAACTCCGGATGAAAATATAATACTATTCTACAATCTGGCTTAACTAAATGAAGCTATTGAATTTTCTCCAGATGACTTTCTGGATCAATAATCACCACTTTAATCTGATGATTGTGATTCATATAAAAATCAATATCACGATCGTACAAGGCGGTATAAACTTTATACCCTTCGTTTTTCAAAACTAAAGCAATAGAAGCAGCGCTCTGCTTGTCATCCATATCACCACTAATATATTATCAACCATTTTTAAAAGTCCTATATTGTTATTATTTGTTTTTTTATTTTCTCTAACTATAGCTTGAATTTTGTTTTCTGTCAAGATATCATACTATTGAACTTAATATAAAAATCATTTAAAATATTTCTCATGATTTCTACTTCTCCTAAATATCACTTGATAGTTTTAGGTTGCCAAATGAATATTTCGGATAGCGAAAGAATGGCCTCTCTTTTAGAAAACATTGGTTATAGTAAAGCCAAATCAGAAGAGGAAGCTAATTTAATTATAGTTTTAGCTTGTTCAGTACGGCAATCAGCTGTCGATAGAATTTATGGTCGCCTTGCTAAATGGAATTCTTGGAAAAAAAAACGGCCATTGGTAACCGTTCTAGCTGGTTGCGTACTGCCGCCCGATCGTAAAAAAATACAAAATGAGTTTGATATTATAATCGATAGTCAACAAATGACTAGCCTGCCTCAAAAATTAGTCAAACTTAAAAATATGACAATGAAACAAAAAAGTATTCATCGCCAAAAATTTATTAGTGTATTTAGGTTTTATTGCAAAGTAATTATCAG
>JBBIVB010000011.1:0-24819 GCA_037439965.1 Candidatus Veblenbacteria bacterium
CCAAACTCAATCTTTGGTAGTGCGCGGCACAGCTTTTGCCCGGCAGTTTAAATTGGAAAGAACTTATATTGATGTGAATAATCCTACTCAAGCTTCAGAAAAATTTATTGCCGATGGCCGTTTACAGTTGAATCCTCCTCCTGGTATGGCTGATTTATCTAAAGGCTTACCAACCTTTAGCAGAAGGTGATGATTTAATCTTAATTTTTAGCTGTCAGCTTCTAACTTCCTAAAATCTAGAAATTAGTGGCAAACCTGCCCTGTAGTGAACTAGTTTTACTACAGGGAATTAGGAACCAATTTCTAGTTTCTATCCGCCCGAGGCGGATTAGCTTCCAGCTTCTACTATTGCTATAATTAAAATAAGATTATTAAAAAAATACTTTAAAATTAAATGTCATTATTTGTTAAAAAGCAATCTTATTTAGGCATAGATTTAGGTACTGCTTCCTTAAAAATAGTGGAGCTATCTAATATTGCCGGGCAAGCTAAATTAGAGACTTATGGCTTTGCTGAATTGCCAGTAGAGGAAGTTAAGTTTAATGTGTATGATAAAATTAAACGAACAGCCAAAACCTTGATGGCGATTTGTAATAAAGCCAAAGTTACTACCAACAAAGCAGTGGCTGCTTTGCCAACTTTTTCGGTTTTCAGTTCAATTTTAACTTTGCCGGTGATGAATGAGCGGGAAGTAGGGCAGGCGTTAAATTATGAGGCTAAAAAAATTGTCCCTATACCTTTAGAGGAGATGATTTTAGATTGGAAAATCTTAAAAGAACCAGTGCCTTCTTCAGAAGAAAAAACTAAAAAGTCAACTTTGCCAATAGTAGCGGTCAGAAAAGATAAGGGCATCAGAGTGCTCTTAACCGCTGCACCTAAAAGTTTGGTTAAACAGTACTTGGAAATTTTTAGCCAAGCTAATATTGAATTACTAAGTTTAGAAACTGAGGCTTTTGCCTTAGGCCGTGCGCTTTTAGGGGTGGAAACAGGTGCGATAGTAATTCTGGATATTGGAGCATTAACTACCGATATTGTAGTTGTTGAGGACCATATTCCAGTATTAAATCGCAGTGTGGATGTAGGCGGAGTAACAGTGACCAAGGCTATTAGTGCTAGTTTAAACATTGATCAAAATAGGGCTGAACAGTTTAAGCGAGATGTGGGAGTAGTAAGCGCTACCCAAGGCAGCAGTAACGTACCTAATATTATCAAAGACACTATTTCACCAGTAATTAATGAACTAAAATATTCTATATCGCTCTATCAAGCGCAAGGAATTCACCAAATAGAAAAAATTGTTATTACTGGCGGTTCTGGTTTTTTACCTAATTTCCCCGAGTACTTAGAAAGTATTTTTCAACTCAAGGTTATTGTAGGCGACCCCTGGCAAGCGGTATCATATCCAATAGAGCTTAAAGGAGTCTTGGAAGACATTGGTCCCCGTTTTGCTACCGCTGTTGGTTTAGCTTTAAGGGAGATTCATAAATAAAATTATGTCGCAGGATAAAGACGTCAATTTGCTACCGCCAAATTTGCGCTCACGCGAAGAAAGTGAACGCCAAAAGCCTGTACAACCAGCACCTCTTCCTAAATATAGTAGACCATCGGTTTTGGCTGAAAGATTGCAAGAAGCAGAGGCACAAAATTTTTCCTGGTGGGATAAAGTGAAAAGCTGGTTTAATAAAGTACCAGATATAACTAAAGTTGCCCCAGTTAAAGAAACGCTAGATAAATTAGACAAAGATTTAAAGCCGGATAAAAAACCGAAACTGAAAATGAAAGTAGTTAAACCAAGTTGGTTTAAAAAACTTTTTAATCCAACACCAGCTGTTGGGCTAGTTAAAAAAGAAGTTAAAACCAAACCTAAAATTGCTCCGCCCCCGATACCTAAAGCAGAAGTTTCTCAAGGCGTTTTGTCACCTACACCCCCAGAGGTGCCGGTAGGAGTAGTTTTAGATGTTAATTTGTTGCCGCTTAACTCACGGGTTAGTAGAGTTCCTTTTTATTTAAATAGGTTGGGTTTAGTGGCTTTGGGAGCGGCTTTGTTTGCTGGTTTGTTGTATGGGGTGGTAGTTACTTTAATCACTTTAGAACAGGTAGAAGTTAAAAAAGTGCAAGATGAAGCTAAAGCTTTAGCACAACAAATAGAATCAGCCAAAGATGATCTGGCAGAGCTAGAACAAATTAGTCAGCGGATGATATTGATAAGAGATTTGGTGGCTAAGCGTCCAGATTGGCTCAAATTTTTTAGTAAATTAGAAGAGCTAACTTTACCTAATGTCAGGTACTCCTCGGTATCGGTTACTCGGGATGGCGTAGTAGTACTGCCAGCCCAAGCTTATTCAGTTAGCGATATTGCCCAGCAGTTAAAAATTTGGCAACAGGCTAAAGATGTAATAGCCGAAGTGACCATTGGTAATGTTGGTGTAGGAGAAGATATGGAAGAGGGTAAGGTTTTGGTCACTAGCAGTTTTCAATTAAAATTAATCCCGGGTTGGCTATCTACCGAATAAATTTATAATTTATGGTCCAGCTATCATCAACAACTGAACAAGGAGCAAGCCGTTTAGAACTTTCTTTAGCCAAGCACTTTAAGTGGTGGGCAATGATGGTAATAGTATTGGTATTAGCTATTATGGGTTGGTTTTTGGTTTGGCCTAAATTTATAGAGTGGCGCGGTATGACTCAAGCTCGGGATTTGCAAGCTAAATTACAGAAGCGTCAGGAAAAATTTTCTCAGCTTAAAAAACAAGTGAATCAGTGGCGCAGTATTAAAAGTCAGTTAGGTGATGATTTACAGCTAATTTTACCACCAGTGCAAGATGTGCCTGAGTTATTGGTGCAGTTAGAAACTTTAGCAGCGCGTTCTAATCTATCTTTACAATCTTTATCCGTTAGCGCTACTGGTGCCAGTGCGACTAAACAAGTAGAAACTAGTAATGGTGTCAGGCAGATTCGTATTTTGGCTAATCTTCAGGGCGGGGAGTATAAAGATTTGAAATTATTACTAGGGGAGATTCAATCAGCTTGGCGGTTGTTACGGGTAGAGAGTATTAACTATACTAGCCAAGGTGTTTCTTTAGAGTTAACTGGTTATTATTATCCACGTTAAGTTATGTTAGTGCCAAAAAGTTTACCTAAGAGCAAGTTATTTATCCTAATTTTTTTGGTAGTGTTAACATTAGGGTTTACTATTTATTTGGTGTACACTAAGATTTTTGTGCCTAAAGGTATATTAGTTTTTTCTTTTACACCTAAAATCCAAATTGAGTTATACGAAGGTGATGTTAGATTACCCGACGCCAAAGGCTTTGACACTAATTTTTTTGAAAGAGAAGGTATTAGAGATTTTAAAAATTATGCCAACTTGCCAGTAGTGCCGAAAACCCCAGGTAGTATTAATCCTTTTATTCCTTTAATCACCCCAAAAACTACTAATAGATCTGGGACGAGGTGATAAGAAAATTATGGGCAACTCAAGTAGATTGGTTGCGGGTTACAAATTTAAAATCCAAACTAGTGGTGCTTCTTTGATAATAATTATAACTTTATTGTGCTTTTTGTTGATTTTAACAATTGGCGTCATAGCTTTGTCGGTCAATAATAGCCGAGAACAACGGGATAAATTGCGCCGCCAAGACTTACATTTAATTAATACTGTTCAGGAAATATATTTTGATCATCATCAACGTTTTGGACTACAATCAGATTTAATCTCCGACCGATTATTAAACTCTCTTTTGGTTGATCCTTTAACTGGTAGCCCTTATGAAATTTTTCTAAATCCCGGAAAGGATGAATGGTGTACTTGGGCCAAAGCCGAAGCCTTGCCATATTATTATGTGTATGATGAATATGGTTTACGTACTATTTTGCAACCACCAAATAATTTAACAAATTGTAAACAAACTATATGACCGCTACTAAAAATATTAAAAATGATTTAGGCAGCTACTTGGTTAAACAAAAACTGCTAAGCCAAAGCCAGTTAGATGAATTGTGCCAGCAAGCCGAAGTAAACCGGCGTGGTTTAGAGGATATAATTTTGGAACGAGGAATATTATCACCCGCCGCATTACTTAAAGCTAAAAGCTCTTTTTATAATTTTCCAGCAGTGGAGTTAAGTCAGCAGGAAATCAAAGATGATGTATTAAAGCTGGTGCCTTTGGAGTTTGCCCAGTATTATCAAATAGTTCCTTTTAGTAGACAGAATAATGAAGTATGGTTGGCTTTGGTGCATCCAGAGAATTTCAAAGCCTTAGAAGCGGTAGAAGTTTTAGGTAGACAGCATGGTTGGAAGCCGCGCTATGCTTTAACTACTAGTGAAAGTTTAATGCAGGTTTTGAGGCAATACAGTACTTTGATGGCCGAAGTAACAGAGGCTTTAAAAATGACTGAGGAAGAGGATCAGAAGGCGTTGCGGGGAGAGGTGGAAGAAGTGGTTGATTTTGAACAAGTAATTAAAGCGGCGCCGGTGTCTAAAATGGTATCGGTGATTTTACGCCATGCTGTAGAACGAGGCGCTTCTGATGTGCATATAGAACCTGGTGAGGCAGATACTAGAGTACGTTTTAGAATAGATGGCATTTTACATACTTTATTAACTTTACCTAAATATATTCATTCTTCAGTTATTTCACGGGTAAAGGTGCTGGCTAATTTAAAAATTGATGAAACTCGCACTCCTCAAGATGGCCGCATTAGATTAAAGGTTTTAAATAAAGTAATTGATTTCCGTGTGTCTACCTTACCAGTGGTCGGTAATGAAAAGGTAGTAATGCGTATCTTAGATCCCACTACGGGGGTGCGGACTTTTGAGGGTTTAGGGTTCACGGGCTATAAACTGCGAGTGCTTAATGAGGCTATTAATAAACCACATGGTATGTTTTTGGTGACTGGCCCCACAGGATCGGGTAAAACTACCACTCTTTACGCAGTGCTTAATATTTTAAATCATGAAGAAGTTAATATTGTTACTTTAGAAGATCCGGTAGAATACTTTTTGTCGGGAGTAAGCCAATCCCAGGTTAATCCAGAGGTGGGCTATACTTTTGCTTCGGGACTTCGGTCTATTTTGCGTCAGGACCCTGACGTTATAATGGTAGGGGAAATTCGTGACGCAGAAACAGCCGAGTTGGCTATTCATGCTTCGCTTACTGGTCATATTTTACTTTCCACTTTACATACCAATGACTCTATTAGTGCTATACCGCGTTTAATTGATATGCATCAGGAGCCATTTTTGATAGCCTCAACTTTAAATGTAATAGTAGCCCAACGTTTAGTTAGGCGTTTGTGTGAGCACTGTAAACAACCAGCTAAACTGCCAGCTGATGTTTTGGAAAAAATTAAAAAGGAATTTGCTAGTATGGGTGAAGAAGCAAAAAAGGAAGTGCCGGTTGAACCTTGGCAAATTTTTCAAGCCAAAGGCTGTAATCAATGTGAAAATACTGGCTACAAAGGTCGTCTGGCTATTAGTGAGGTATTATTAAATACTCCTAAATTACAAAGAATTATTGTGGAAGGTGCTAAACCGTATGAATTAAGAGAAGAATTTATGACTCAAGGCGGAACTAGTTTGATGCAAGATGGTTATCTTAAAGTGCTATCCGGTTTAACTTCATTAGAGGAAGTAATTTCTGTAGCGGAGGAATAAATTATGTCTACTACTGATAATTTAACTATCGCCAGAATTTTAACCGCCGCGGCAGAACGCCAAGTGTCGGATGTTCATTTAGTGGCCGGTAATCAACCAGTGGTAAGAAAGGATGGTAAGTTAGAAACTTTAACCCAAGAGCCGGTGTTAAGTCCGGAATTGTTACAGCAAGCTATTGATTTTTTACTACCCAGCGACAAGAAAAATTTATTGTTGCAACAAAAAACAATTACTGTTGGTTATTCGTTAGGTAACAGAGCGCGGTTTAGGGTGCATGTAGATTTTCAGAAAAACTTACCTTCATTTGATTTGCGTTATATTCCACCCCAAGCCTTGCCTTGTGAACAATTGGGGATTCCTAAACATTTTATTGAATATACTTTACAGCGTGAAGGGTTATTGTTAATAAGCGGTCCTAGGGGTTCTGGTCGTACTACCACCTTAAGTTCTTTATTAGACCATATTAATCATCAGGCTTCCCGGCATATAGTAACACTGGAAGATCCAATTGAATATTTATTAATCAATGATAAATCTTTGGTTAAACAGCGTGATTTAGGTGATGATGTGTTAACTTTTGCTCAAGCTTTAGATGATGTGCGGAGCGAGGATGCAGATGTTTTAGCTATAGATGTGCCTATTCCACCTTCAGCTTGGCCAGAAATACTTAATTTAGCTAGTTCAGGAACTTTAGTGATGGCGGTGTTAGAAGCGGAATCTACCATACAGGCAGTAGAACATGTGGCTTGTAATATTTTACCGACGGTGGATATTAAAAATTTTCGTTTAGAGTTAGCCGAGGTTTTGTTAGCTGCTATTTGCCAGCGGTTGGTGCCGCGAGTGGGTGGCGGTAGATTGTTAGTTAGCGAATTATTAATAAACACAGAAGCGGTACGTTCTTTAATTCGCGACAATAAAGCGCTACAATTGCGTACTATCGTAGAAACTTCACGCGCTGAGGGAATGATTAGTTTAGAGCGAAGCTTAGCTGATTTAGTGAGAACCGGCGAGGTAAAATCAGAAGAAGCAATTAAACAAGCCAGTGATCCTGAAGCTTTACAATCTATGCTAAAGATGAGGTAATAAAATGCAAAATGTAAATATCAAATTAATTTTTAATTTTAAATTTTAAATTAAATTTTGTGTCTCTATTTGAATATCAAGCTAAAACTATAGAAGGTCAAACTATTAAAGGAATGGTAGAGGCTGCTTCTTCTGAATCAGCTATTGAAATTTTAACTGACCGTAGTTTAACTCCCATTTCCATCAAGGAGCGTAAATTAGGACGGTTTAGTTTTTTGGCAGTAAAGCAAATCGCCCGCATCAAGAGCAAAGACTTAGTAATTTTTTCTAGGCAATTAGCAGTTATGGCTGCCGCCACTTTACCCTTAGTGCAAGCCTTGCGAATTTTAGAAAAGCAGACCGGCAATCCTAAATTAAGAATGATTGTTTCGGAAGTGGGCGACGAAGTAGAGGGTGGCGCTAAACTTTCTGCTGCTTTGGCTAAATATCCCAATGTTTTTTCCTCTTTTTACATTAACATGATTAGTTCAGGAGAAACGTCTGGTAAACTAGATGAGGTTTTAAGTTATTTGGCAGATGAGCAAGAAAAAAACTATGATTTACTTTCCCGCATTCGCGGCGCTATGATTTATCCAGCTTTTATTTTAAGTGGTTTATTAATAGTAGCCGGAGTAATGATGGTGTACGTAGTTCCTAAGTTAACCTCCATTTTAGAGGAGGCGGGCACTGAATTACCTTTTTCTACCAAAATATTAATTACAGTTAGTACTTTTTTGGCTAACTGGTGGTGGCTTATAATAATAGCTTTAGTAGCCATGGTGATTTTATTAAATTTATATTTTCGTACACCACGCGGCCGACACTTTTGGCATATTGTGCAATTAAAAATTCCAATCATCGGCACTATTTATAGACACATTTATTTAGTGCGTTTTACTCGCTCTATGTACACCCTGGTAGTAGGCGGAGTACCTTTAACCAAAAGTTTAGAAATAGTATCTAGTGTGGTGGGCAGTGCTGTCTTTGAAAATATACTAAAAAGAACTATTAAAGAAGTGGAGGATGGTAATTCTATAGCGAGTATTTTAAGTCAAACAGATGTCGTGCCAACCATGGTACCGCAAATGATGATTGTAGGCGAAAAAACTGGTCGCTTGGAAGAAATTTTTAAACGCCTGTCAGATTTTTACACCAGAGAAGTAAATAATCTGGTATCTAATTTGGTAACATTGTTGGAGCCAATAATTATGCTGATAATGGGTGTGGCAGTAGGATTTATGGTGGCAGCTATTTTATTGCCAATGTATAAGTTGTCGGCAACGATTTAGAAGCTAGAATCTAGAAGCTGGAATAAAGAAATTGTCATGCTGAATTTATTTCAGCATTTAGTAAAGAAAGATTGCAAAATAAGTTTAGGATGACAATAATCGGCTAGTGTGCTATAATAATTAATGTTAAATATTAAATATATCTTATTTCCGGTACCGGGAAGGAGGTGAGAAAATGAAAAATCGTAAAGGTTTTACTTTAATTGAGTTATTGGTGGTAATAGCTATTATTGGTATTCTCTCAACTATTGCGGTGATTGCTCTGCAGAGCGCCCGTTCTAAGTCCAGAGACGCCAAACGTATTGCTGATATAAAGCAGATTCAGACCGCTTTGGAAATGTATTATTCTGATAATACCGCTTATCCTATCGAAGCTTCAGCAGTTAATTTAGGTGAAGGTACTAAACTCACTTTGAGTTCAGGCGGCGGTTTTAGTAATACTGCTAGTGGTACTACTTATATGGGACAAGTGCCAGCAGATCCAGGGGGAACTAGCCCCGCCACCCATTATACTTATACCAGCGCAGACGGCACTACGTATACATTAGTCTTTACCTTAGAAGGTTCAAGTGCCGGTTATACTGCGGGTAATGTAACAGCTACCCCAGCAGGTATGTCACAATAAACTTGTTATATCGTTATAGTTAACATAAATCCCCTCGGTTAGAGGGGATTTATGTTTTAATTAGGGATTAAAAATGGTATTCTAAATTAGCAAGGCTATAAAAATATAATTTGATTATGGATTTATATTTAATAAAAAAATATCTATTAATTTTTATTATTGGGTTGTTGATTATTGTAATGACATATATTACTTATGTTGTGATTATTCAACCTTTATCAGTAGAAGGAAACGAAAACTTTATTTTGCAACAAGTTCAAAGTTTTTATCAAAAGCCATCATTAAGTAGTCTTTATCCGCCATTAGACCAGGAGCCATACGCAGCTAACCCTTATTCTCCTTTATTTCAAATAACCGAGGTCGGCTTGATTAAATTATTTAATTTAGATGTTAGCCATAGCATTGGCAGAATAATGTCTATCTGTTTTTTATTAGTAACAGTATTTTTTGTTTATTTAATAACGCAAAAATATTTATCCACTTTTTTTGCTTTATTTTGGTCAACTACCATTCTATTTTGTAATGGGATTTTATTATGGGGTTTGATAAATAGAGTTGATATGATGGGGTTAGCCTTTTGTATTATTGGTTTGTATTTAATTACTAAGCAGAAAACCTCGGCTACCTTAGGCTCCCTCTTATTTTTTATTTTAGCTTTGGCAGTAAAAATTACTTTTTTAGCTGCACCATTAGCAGTGATTGTTTATTTATTAGCAAAAGATAGAAAAAGCGGTTTATGGTACGGTACTAGCTTTGCTATTTTAGCCATAGCACTTTTTTTGTTATTTAATTACTATACTAATGGGCAGTTTTATTATCATACTATTGTTGTTAATCAACAGCAGACGGTTATTTTAAACAGATGGCAGGGCCTATTTGATTTCTTATTAATTTGGCCGGCTTCATTATTAGTTGTGCCGTTGGTATATTTTTTAGCACGCGGCAAAAGAATTGCCGAGTTATTAAAAGAGCAACCTTTAGCTAGATTATGGCTAGCTTATTTTTTATTTGCCAGTATTTTTACTTTTGGTTTTTTGCGGGCCGGAGCTGGTTATAATTATTTTTATGAATTATTAATAGCCATGTTGATAGTTACAGCCTTAGCCTGGTTTTATTTTAAAACATATGAGCCAACCAATCCGGTATTAAAATTAAGTCAGCAACCCTCTTTGGTTATAATTTTTTTACTCTTTAATCTGCTGTTTATAAAATTCAATCTTAGTTATATTTATAATTATTTGATTACCTCCTCCCTTAAACAATTACCTAATCAATTGAAAGTTATAGAAAAATTGAAACAACTGCATGGTGGCGATTTTTTTGAGGAAACTATGTTTTATTCACCATATGTACCTGGTCGTTGGTATTTATCAGACTCCAGAATTTTTGTTCAATTAGCAGAGCATAAGATATGGGATCAAACTGTTTTTTTAAACAAAATACATCAAGGAGAGTTTAAAGCAATTATTTTAAACGGCGCTCCCATAGATGATCGTAAATATGACTGGCATGATGGTAATGCTGCTTTAACTCAAGAAATGATAGATGCCATCAAAGAGAGTTATCGTTTAGGTGAAGTAATAGGAAAAAACTTTTTATATTATCCTGCCACCAAATCATAACTTTGTTTATGCGATATGAATTTAAAAAAGAAAGCTGGTTTACTCTAGTAAGTTTTTTATCACCATTGGTGGTTTATATTTTAACCTTGGCTCCGACTATTTATACCGAAGATTCAGCCGAGTTTGTGACGGCGGCCGCCACTTTAGGAATCGGGCACGCACCAGGATATCCTTTATATGTGATGATGGGAAAATTATTTACCTGGCTACCCATTGCTACTATAGTGTGGCGGGTTAATTTATTATCGGCAGTGGCTGGGGCTTTAGCGGTAGCCATGCTTTATTTAATAATAAAAAAGCTAACCAGTAATAAAATTATTGCATTAGCAAGTTCGCAAGCACTAGCTTTTTCAGCTGTTTTTTGGTCACAAAGCGTGATAGCTGAAGTTTATACTTTGAATGCTTTTTTTAGTTTATTATCATTGTATTGGCTATTACTTTGGCAGGAATCAAAAAAAATATGTTATCTTTACAGTATTTTTTTCTTACTGGGATTGGCTGCTGGTAACCATCAGTTGATATTAATGCTGGTGCCAGTTTATCTTATTTATATTTATTTTAATCGTCTAGACAAAAAGCTTAAGCTAAGAAATTTTTTAATTTTATTAGGTTTACTAGTTGTCGGTTTGGGTATTTACCTATTTTTACCTTTAAGATCATTAATGAACCCGGCGCTTGATATTGGCAACCCAGAAACACTTTCGTCTTGGTTTCGTCATCTAGCGCGTTTACATTATAATGATTGGGGTTTGTTGACTGTCTCTGGTAGTAAGTGGGCTTTATTTTTTTCTTTTTGTCAAAACATTTTAGAACAATTTAGTTGGCTGGCTATTATGATTGGTTTACTTGGTTTGGTTTTTTACCGTCAGCGTCAAATTAGCTGGCTGTTTTTGGGAATAATCCTTTGCCAAAGCGTTAGCATAATTTTGCTGCGTAATTTAGGCTGGAGTGAGACAACGGCTTATATTTATCGCGTTTATTATTTAGTAGTTTACGCGGTAGTGGTTATTTTTATAGCTTTAGGACTAGACTGGTTGTGGCAATTATTAAAAACCAAATTAAAGTTTTCTTTGAAATCAGGAGTAATTATCGGTTCCATTATTTTATTGTGGCCAGCCAGTTACTTATGGTCTAATTGGACTACTAATGATTTAAGCAAAAAAACTTTAATAGCAGATTACTTTCATCAGTTACTAAAAGAATTACCCGCCCAAGCTGTCTTAGTAGCCAAACATGATGGTTTTGTAGGCGATACGGAAACTTTTTCTTTGGGTTATATGAAATTAGTAGAAAATATTAGGCCAGATGTAATAATTATCAATGATGCCGGCGTTATTAGATTACCAGCAGATTTTCACTATCTGGACAGGGCATATGAAAACAAAAGTTTCTTGGAACAAAGAATAGAGCTTTTACAATACGCCTACGAGTACGCTAAGTTTAAAAATCTACCATTATATACAACCTTTGCGGTGTCAGAGAAGTTACCTTTAGGACAGCAACTTTATAGCAGGTCTGCTGGTTATAGTTTTGCGGTATTTGACAAAGAGGAGGAGGCCTTGACATATCAAAACAAGGATTTATTTTGTTATAATGTTAAAACAGAAAAATTCAGTGTACTTAGTGAAAAATATTTTTTATCTTATTTGCATTATCTAAGAGCTGCTGCTTGTTTAGAAAAGGGGGATCAGAAAGCGCAGCAAAATAATTTATTAAGAGCGATAGACTATGACGACAGACCTTTTAGTATTATCTATAATGACTATGTGGAATATAGAAGCTGGTGGTTAAAAAACAAAATATGAGTTTATTATTTTTTATCTTTGGTTTAATAATAGGCAGTTTTTTGAATGTAATAATTTTGCGTTTAAAAGACAGCAAATCTTTGCTTGGTAGGTCAAAATGCCCTGTTTGTGGGCAGGTGATAAGTTGGTATGACAATATACCAGTGTTATCTTTTATTTTACTGGCGGGGCGATGTCGTGCTTGTAAAAATAGAATTTCCTGGCAGTATCCTTTGGTAGAATTATCCTCGGGAATTTTGTGGTTAGCTGCTTATTTTTTTAGTAGTGATAGTCTAGAAGTAGCTTTGGTCTTAGGAATATTTTTTAATATCCTATTAACTTTATTTATTTTTGATTTACGCTGGTATATTTTACCTGACCAAATTACTTTATTAGGGATAGCTGTGGCTTTATTAGCAAACGTTTTATTAGGAAAACATTGGCAGAATATTATATTAACGGCTTTAGTTGGCGGCTTTTGGTTTGGTTGGCAGTATTTAATATCTCGTGGCACTTGGGTTGGTTCTGGTGATATCCGACTAGGTGTATTAATGGGCGCTATGTTAGCTAGTTGGCAAGGTTTGGGGGTGGCTTTATTTTTAGCTTATATATCCGGAGCTTCAGTGGCGATAATTTTACTTTTATTAGGTAAAAAAACTTGGAGTGCCAAGCTTCCTTTTGGTGCTTTTTTAACCGCTACTACGGTAATTTCGCTTTTATGGGGCGAGGCGATTTGGGGGTGGTATTGGTGGCTAATTGGGTGGTAAAATAAGCTTGGATAAAAGATTATAATTCTCAATTATCAATTTAATTAAAATAATGCTTTCGTTAGTAGCAAAATCAAAAACATCACCTGGCTTTACATTAATGGAGCTGATGATTTCCATTGGTATTTTTTTGATTATTACCTCTTTTTTGATTGTTAATTTTAGGCAGGGTCAGTATAAAGATGAATTAACCGAAGGAGCTAATATTTTAGAGACTGCTTTTCGGGAGATGCAAACGCAGGCTATTACTGGCAAAACTATTGACTGCAGTCCGAATTATCCCCAAGTCCTAGCCGAGCCACCTGGCGGTTGGGGTGTTAATATAGTAGCAGGTGATGGTGGTTCTACCATTACTGTTTTTGCCGATTGTTTAGATAGTGAAGATGGTAATCCAGACCATATTTATAATGCCTCTGATTTAGTTTTAAGAACTTTAACTTTACCTCAAAGAGTAAAAATTTCTGCTTTGACAGTTACCAGTACCTCTAGTGGCGAAGAAAATTTATTTAACGTTGCAGGCGGTTTAAATGTAGCTTTTTCAGCACTTACAGAATCAGTTTGGCTACAAGGTACTTATAATTACGCTAAAGCTAAAATAAAATTAGTCCATACTATTTTAAATAAAGAAACGTGGATAGAAGTTAATGCTTTTACTGGTCAAATAACAGCTGGTGATATAACTATTTTAGGTTTATAATATGAGATTTTTCTTGATTCAGAAAAGGGCTTCAGGTCAAGGTTTGTTAGAGGCGACTATAGCTATCGGTATTATTTTGTTTGGTTTAGGAGCCATTTTGACTTTAGCTTTAAAGAATATTGTGACAGCTAATAACAGTTCCCAACGGCTAGTGGCAGTGCATTTAGCCAGGGAAGCTATAGAGGTGGTGCGTGCCAGGCGCGATAGCAATTGGTTAATAGCTTCAAGTGATAAGCCAAATTGGCGATGGGATTGTGGTTTGATACCAACCGATTCATCTTCAGCTGATCCGGATATTTGTGATTTAGCATTAACAGATGATGGTTATTGTTTGACTAATAGCTGTGGTATAGCCTTACGGTTTGATGTTAGCAAAATACCTGATAAACCAGCTGAATTTATTTTTAATTTTTATCACACTCGTGATGTAGATGATGATGATGTACCGCAGTTGCAATTGTATCGCGCTCCACCAGCATATTATTATTGGACTCAAGTTGATACAGTTGGTTTATTAAACACTAACTATCGCCGTTTACTGGTTTTAGATCCTATTTGTCAGGGCAGCGCTTCGGTATATGTCAATAATGGTTATGTTGATTGTAATGGTGATGATGCTAAAATTGGTTTGCGGGCAGAAGCTAAAGTTAGCTGGCAGGCTAGCGGTTTTTTTAGCCCCGTTAGACGTAATGTAACCTTGGTGGAGTATTTATATAATTGGCGATGAGAAATTTAGAAGCTAGAAGTTGGAAGTTAGAATTTAGGATTATAAAAATTAGCAATGAAACTTAAATTAAAATTTAATCAGGCACAGTGGGGCTTTACTTTAATGGAAATAGTACTAGTGTTATTTATTTTCACTTTAGCTTCTTTGTTAATTGCAGAAATTTTTGTTAATGTGCAGCACGCTCAAAAAAGAACTCGGGATTTGCAAATAGTTTTAACCGAAGCGCGTTATCTTTTAGATGTCTTGGCTCGGGAAATACGCGGTAAAGAAATAAATTATACTGCGTATACTTCAGAGCAGGTGGCGGTACCAGAAACTGAATTAAATGTTATTGATGGTGATGGTTATAAGATATTTAGGAAAGCGGAGCAAGCTGATTGTGATACTGATGAATATGATTATGAAGCGCCTTGTGTCCAATTATCTACCGGCAGCGGTTGGTATAACATTACTACTACTAGATTAGCTATAGATAAACTTGATTTTTATATTAATCCTCAAACCAATCCTTATCCTGATGAAGTAACCGCCGCTACGCCTAATATTCAGCCTCATGTTACCATAGTTTTAAAAGTTCACAGTACCCGTCTTAAGCCAACTGAACAAGTTCCTTTTTATTTACAAACCACAGTTACCGCGCGTTATTATAAACGATAATTTATGATTAACCTCGTTAAGCATCATAAAGAATTTTGCCAAGGCAATATGTTAATTATGTCGTTGCTGCTGTTGGCTTCTGGTATAGCCGGCGGTTTGGCTATAGCTATATTAGTAATTAGTGAGGTGCGGCAGTCGTCAGCTATAGATAGCGGTTTAGTTTCTTATTTTTCCGCCGAAAGCGGTTTGGAAGAAAGTATTTATGATATTAGACAAAAAGATATTTGTGGTAATTTAACAAATTGTCAAAATACTGATTATCAGAATTGTGATTTGCCTAATATCAACAATACTTCATTATGTTCTACTAGTTCTAATATTAATATTGGTTGTGCACCTGTAGATTGCAATAAGCAAATCCAGCCAACTAAAATTCTACCAGTAGGAACTTTAGGAATGAATGATACTTTTCAAATTGATATTGACCCATCAATGGATGCTGCTCTTAGGGGTTTTAGGTTTTTTTGGAAAAAACCGACGAGCGAGCCGGAACCATTACTGGAAGTTTCTTACGTAGTTATTAATACAACGAATAGTAATACGGAGGTAGTTAGACCAAATTTAAATATGCCTTATAAATGTAAGGCTGCTGACCTTGAGTCGGTTGACTGTGAATCAATAATCAATTCGGTAGATAACAATGAGTTGCCTTTTAGTCAAAGCAATCTGCAACTATATCAATTAAGATTGAAAGCTTTGCGTAATAATATTCCTGAACTGACTGTTGGGGTTTTGCCAGAGGATGCAGAACTTTCCAATTATTTGGATGTTAGAAGCAAAGGTGAGTATTCTAATATCCAGCAGATTTTACGCACGCAAATTCCTCGCAACTTACCAGTAGTTGGTTTGCCTGATTATGTAATTTTTTCCGAAGAAACGATTATTAAATAATTTTCAACTTCTAGCTTCCAGCTTCCAACCTTCAAATTTTATATGACCAAACAAGAAGCGAGCATACGTATTAAAAAGTTAAGAGCGGAAATTAATCATCATCGTTATTTATATCATGTATTAGATCGCCAGGAGATTTCCGATAGTGCTTTAGATTCCTTAAAGCACGAATTATTAAAGCTGGAGGAAGAGTATCCTGATTTAATCACTCCAGATTCGCCAACCCAACGGGTAGCTGGTAAGCCTTTGGCTAAGTTTGTTAAAGTAAAGCATAATCAGCCAATCATTTCTATTGAGGACGCTTTTACTTTAGAAGAGGTGGCAGAATGGGAAAAGCGCAATCAAAGATTATTAGGCTATAAAATTAAAGGTTATTTTGGCGAATTAAAAATGGATGGTTTGACTATTGTTTTAACTTATCGTGATGGTTTATTAACTACCGCTGCCACTAGAGGTAACGGTTTGATAGGCGAAGATGTGACCGCTAATTTACGTACTGTGGAAAGTGTTCCTTTGCGTTTAGAAGAAGATAAGTACAGTCTACCAAAATATTTAGAAGTTAGAGGTGAAGTGGTAATAACTAAGGAAGAGTTAGCGCGTATCAATAAGGAGCAAACTAAAAATAATCTGCCGCTTTTTGCTAATCCGCGTAATTTAGCAGCCGGTTCTGTTAGACAACTTGATCCTAAAATTACCGCTTCGCGTAAAATGGATTTTTATGCTTTTGAAATATTAACAGACTTGGGGCAAAAAACTCACGCTCAAGTGCATGAATTGTTAAAAGATTTTGGCTTCAAAACCAATCCCCACTGCCGTAAGTTAGCGAATCTAGAGGAAGTGGCTAATTATTTAAAAAGTTGGGAAACTAAAAGAGAAAAATTACCTTATCAAACAGACGGGGTGGTGATAGTGGTAGATGATATTGCTCAAGAGAAGGCTTTAGGCAGTGTAGGTAAGGCTGAACGTTGGATGTTGGCTTATAAATTTCCAGCTGAGCAGGTAACTACTAGAGTTAAAGATATTATAGTGCAGATAGGACGCACTGGAGTATTAACCCCAGTAGCTATTTTAGAGCCGGTGAGGCTAGCTGGCACTACTGTAGCGCGTGCTACACTCCATAACGAAGATGAGATTAAACGTTTAGATGTGAGAGTGGGTGATACAGTAATTCTGCAAAAAGCCGGTGATATTATTCCTGATATTGTTAAAGTTTTGCCAAATTTGCGCACTGGCCGATCAAAACCTTTTATGATGCCTAAAACTTGTCCAGTTTGTGGTTCACATGTTGTTCATGCTCCCGATAAAGTGGCTTATTATTGCACTAACAAAAATTGTTATGCGGCGGTCAGAGAAAAATTTGAGCATTTTGTAGGTAAGCAGTCTTTTAATATAGATGGTTTAGGGCCAAAAATTTTAGAGCAGTTGTTGGCAGTAGGTTTAATTAAAGAGGTAGCTGATATTTTTACTTTGACTTATGATGACCTTAAACCTTTAGAACGGTTTGCTGATAAAAGCGCGCAAAATTTAATAAATGCTATTAATAACGCTAAAGTTATTTCTTTACCTAACTTTATTGTAGCTTTAGGCATTAGGCATGTTGGGGAAGAGACGGCCGTTGCTTTAGCTAACTATTTTGGCAGTTTAGATAAAATAATTAACTCTAGTTTAAATGATTTAAGTAAAGTACCCGATATTGGACCGGTAGTCAGCCAAAGTATTTATGATTTTTTTCAAAACAAAACTAATCAAAAATTAATCAAGCGTTTATTTGATTTAGGAGTTAAGATTAAGCAGATTAAAATTTCAGCCCAAGGTAGGTTAATTAATAAAATAGTGGTGGTTACAGGTAGTTTGGCTAAATTTGATCGCGAGCAGGCTAAACAGGCCATTAGGCGAGCCGGTGGTACAGCTAGTGAATCAGTGAGTAAAAAAACTGATTTAGTGGTGGTAGGCAAAAATCCTGGCAGCAAAGCAGAGAAAGCTAAAAAGTTAGGGATAAAAATAATTGATGAAGATGAGTTTTTAAAACTAGTTAGCTAATTTTATTAGCTTTGCAAAACATTTTTTTTCCAGTAAGATTTAAATATGTCAATAGATTTAGCTGAAGTAATAAAATTAGCAAACTTAGCTAGAATAAAATTAAGTTCTATTGAGCAAGAGCGTCTTAGTCATGAATTAGGAGATATTTTAAATTATGTCAGTAAAATAAGTGAATTAACTAAAATTGCTCCAGTAGCTAAACCAGTTGATATTATAGATAGCAATTTAAGAGATGATTTAGTAATACCTGATACGAATTATCAGGCGGCATTGCAATCAGCCAGCGGGTTTAAAAATAATCTGTTAGAAGTACCGCCGGTGTTTACAAAAGAAAAATCGTAATTTTATGGAAATTTGGTCATTAGCTTATAAAGATTTAAGAGAGGGTTTAGAAAAGGGCCAATTTTCAGTAACTGAAGTAATTAAAACATATCTAACGCACCTTCGTTTGTTGGATAAAAAATTAAACGCTTTTATTTTGATAGCTGAAAATCAGGCTTTAGCTAGAGCTAAAGAGTTAGATGCCAAATTAAAACGAGGTGATAGGTTGGGTAGTTTATTTGGTTTGCCTTTAGCAATTAAAGATGTTATTACGACTAAAGATTTAGTGACAACAGCTGGCTCTAAAATACTAAAAAATTATCAGCCATCTTATAATGCCACTGTGGTAGAGAAAATTTTAGCTGCCGATGCGATAATTTTAGGTAAAACCAATTGTGATGAATTTGCTATGGGAGCGTCGGGGGAGAATTCTGCTTTTGGGGCAACTTGCAACCCTTGGGATTTATCGCGAGTTCCTGGTGGTTCTTCTTCTGGCTCTGCTGCAGCAGTAGCAGCAGGCCAAACTTTAGTAGCTTTAGGTACAGACACTGGAGGTTCTATTAGACAGCCAGCTTCATTTTGTGGAGTAGTGGGATTGAAGCCTACTTATGGTCGTGTTTCGCGATATGGTTTAATAGCTATGGCTTCATCTTTTGATCAAATAGGAACTATTACACGTCAAGTAGCAGAGGCAGCGCAAGTTTTACAAGTGATAGCTGGATTTGATGAACGAGATGCTACTAGCCAAAAAATAGAAGTAGCAAATTATCACACTTTGTTTAATCAGCCGATTAAAAAATTATGTGTTGGTATACCACGAGAATTTTTTGGCGAAGGTTTGGCAGCGGGTGTGGCTGAGCAGGTTAATAAAGCTATTGCTAAATTAGAGGAGTTAGGTGTTAGAACTAAAGAAGTAAGTTTGTCAACTATACCTTATGCTTTAGCTACTTATTATATTATTACACCAGCCGAAGTTAGCGCTAATTTAGCGCGCTTTGATGGTTTGCGTTTTGGACAAAATCATTGGTCGAATAAATTAATTGATTATTATAAAGAAACGAGAGGTGAATTTTTGGGAAGCGAAGTGAAGCGACGCATCATCTTAGGTACCTATGTGTTGTCAGCAGGTTATTACGATGCTTATTATAAAAAAGCTCTAACTGTCCGTGATAGTTTAAAGAAGGATTTTGCCCGAGTATTCAAAGAAGTTGATTTATTAATTACTCCCACTTCGCCTACTGTAGCTTTTAAACTAGGCGAAAGACTACAAGATCCTTTGGCTATGTATTTAGCTGATATTTATACTGTACCGGTTAATATTGCCGGATTGCCGGCTATTTCCGTGCCTTGTGGTGTAGCCAATAATTTACCAGTGGGCTTACAGTTTATTGGCCCAGCTTGGTCGGAAAGCTTGCTGTTACAGGCGGCTTATACTTATGAACAGGTGCGAGGAGAATTTAATTTACCAAAAGTTTAAATAAAAATAAATTTATGGAAACAGTCACCATTTTGCTTGTTACCTACGGTTATATTTTTTATTTCTAGTGGTAGTAAATAGAATGAAAAATTTGTCTTTTAGCTACTGGTTGACTGGTGGCTAATAATATTTTAAATTTATACTGGACTTTATTGATTGATAACTTAACTTACCTAGGTGTGTAATTAGAGATATATGGTTTAAAATAAGAGAGCATGGCGTACGACCTTTGCTTAATAAATATAGTTGCTTCCTTTGGTTTAGGTAATCAAGATTAAAATTCCTCAGAGCAGCATTTATGGATAATGGCAAAAAATTTTATTTATTACTAAATTTATTTATTCTTTTGGCCATCTGTATATTTTAGTGGCGGGGATAGGTAGGATGAATTTTAAGGAATTTTTAAAAGTAGATTTGTTTGGCTAGTTTATTATGGTCTTTATTATTTGTATTTTTAGGATATTTTTTAGGCGACAGTTTTTGGTTACTAACTTCTTTAATCAAAGATATAACTTGGACGCTAGTAATAAATGGCGGTTGTGGTTATTGCAATATACATTGTTTTTAGAATTAAATTAATTAAACAGGTTTAATATTGGTTTTAAAATTTATGACTGAAGAAAATTTTCATTCAACTAAACCGTGGTTTAAGAAGCCTTGGTTTATTATTTTGGTTTTATTTTTAATTTTATTGTTTGGTTTGCCGTCGATTTTAAATTTATTTATAAAAGAAAGCCCTAATCCAAAATTTTCTGTTTTGCCTGGTCAAGAAAAAGTCAATCAATCTGCTACTGCCAAAGTTGATACAGAGGATGATCCAAGTCTAGGTTGGGTCGAGGCACCGGTAGTAATTGTAGAATTTGCTGATTTTGAATGCCCTTATTGTCGTGAGGCTGAGAGTGGCATCAAACAAGTTTTACAGCAATATCCTGAAGTGGTTAGATTTCAGGTTAGAGATTTTCCTATTAGCTCTCTACACCCTCAGGCGTTTTCAGCAGCCAGGGCTGCTAATTGTGCGAAGATCCAAGGTAAGTACTGGCAGTATCATGATGCTTTATTTAAAAATCAAGACCAATTATCTGATAGTTTATATTTAAGTTTAGCTAGCTCTTTGGCTTTGGATGTTAATTTATTTAAAACCTGCTTAGAGTCACAAACGATTTTGTATGAAATTCAGGAGGATTTAAAAGCCGGCATAGCGGCCGGCGTTACCGGCACACCCACTTGGTTTGTGAATGATTATAGGTTTGAAGGTGTGATAAGTTTTGCTGATTGGCAAAAGATAATTACTGCCGCACTTAAACAAAAATTTAGTCAGTAAAATATTTAAAAAGTGGTCAAAATTGACTTAATTAATGAGAGTGTGTTATACTACCGATTACATTTTTAATAATTAAAATTTTAAAATATGATAAATACATCAACAATAGAAAATATTCCTGCTAATTCCACTAAGCCAGGTATATTTAGCGGCGTTTCGCCAAAATTATCCTTTATTTTTGGTTTGGTTACTGGTGTAGCCGTAGTTAGTTTAATTGCTTTGATATTAACAACTAACTCGCAAAATTCTTTAAAAAGTAATAAAGTAGCCAATGCCGTTAATGATACTAATCAAGAAGTAGCTAATCAAGATAATAAACCAACTAAGGTTAAGATAGCTTTAAAAGACAGCGATTATATTAGAGGTAATAAAAATGCGCCAGTAGTGTTAATTGAATATTTAGATTTAGAATGTCCTTATTGTAAAACTTTTCATAGTTCAATGAAAACAGTATTAGCACAATATAGTGATAAGATAGCTTGGGTTTCCAGACATTTTCCTTTATCTTTTCATGCCAATGCTCAAAAAGAGGCTGAGGCTGCAGAATGCGTTGGTAAATTAGGCGGAGCAGATAAATATTGGAATTATATAGATAAAGTTTTTGAACGCACTACTTCCAACGGTACCGGTTTTGCTTTGGCAGATTTGCCAAAATTAGCTGTCGAACTTGGGCTTAATAAAAATGAGTTTACAACCTGTTTAGATAGTGGTGAATTTGCAGCTAAAGTACAAACAGATTTAGCAGAAGGTGTTAATTTTGGAGTACAAGGTACCCCCACTACTTTTATTAATGGTCAGCCAGTAGAAGGTGCTGTATCGGCTGATCAGTTGAAGAATATTTTAGATCAAGTTTTGGCTGCAAAAAAATAAGATAATGATTATGAGTAAATATGTAAAGATAAGTTGGTTAGCTAGTATTACGGTAGTAGCTGGTATTGTGATTTTGGCTGTAGTGCAAAGTTCGGGTAAAGCCGAATATCCTGAAATTAATTCACCTAGGCCCTTTTTAGGCCAACCAGATGCTAAGGTAGTAGTGGAAGAGTTTTCTGATTTTCAATGTCCTTACTGTGGCGCTATAGAACCCATACTTAAAGAGATATTAAATACCTTTGGTAGTAGAATTATTCTTTATTATAAACATTTCCCTTTAGTTTCTATTCATCCTTATGCTTTTCGGGCGGCATTAGCTTCGGAATGCGCTAATGACCAAGGTAAATTTTGGGAATATCATGATTTACTATTTGCTAACCAAAATGTTAATGGTAGTCCACGCTTTAATCGCAGTAATTTGATTGATTATGCTCAAGAATTAAGTTTAGACAAAGATAAATTTATTGCCTGTTTAGATTCTCGCGCTAAAGAAAAGATAGTGCGCGGTGATATGAAAGAGGCTAGTTCAAGAAATCTTAATAGTACCCCCAGTTTTTTTGTGAATGGAGAGAAAGTTGAGTTTAAGGAAAGCTTTTTAGAACTCAAGGAGGTCATTCAAAAAAAGTTATTAGCCAGTTAAGTTAAATTAATTGTTTTATGTTTTGGCAGATTTTTGCGCCATCTCCTATTTTATTGAGTATTGGCTCTTTTCAGATACGTTGGTATGGTTTGTTGGTAGTTTTAGGTTTAATGGCTGGCTATTTAATTTTTTGGCAACTGTGGCACAAATCGCAAAGATCGGTCACTCAATTTGAAAAGTTGGTATTTATTTTAGTAATCGTTGGTTTTATTGGAGCGCGCATCTTGGATATTTTTTTATTTGAATGGTCGGTTTTTAAAAACGACCCTAATTTATGGTGGCAGGTTTGGTATGGGGGGCTGTCTATTCACGGCGGACTTTTAGGGGGATTTTTAGCCCTACTGTGGTATGCCAAAAAGCATCAGGATAAATTATGGCCAATTTTGGATATGTTGGCACCGGCGGTAGCTTTGGGGCAGGCTATAGGGCGTTGGGGAAATTATTTTAATCAGGAACTTTTTGGTTTACCTACTAGTTTGCCTTGGGGAATTTATATACAGCCAGAATTTAGACCAGCGCAATATATTTTAGCTGAGCAATTTCACCCAGTATTCTTATATGAATCTTTGGCGTTGGCAGTTATTTTTATTATTTTATGGCAGATGCTAAAAAGGCCGCATGTTGCCGGCACCGTTTGTTTAACTTATTTAATCTTAGCCTCTTTAGTTCGTTTTGTTTTGGAATTTATCAGGGTTGATGAACAGTTATTAATTTTAGGTTTACGTAGCGGGATGTTGATCTCGATATTATTAATATTGCTAAGTTTAAGTTTACTGATTAGACAAAAATTTGTATTAAAAAAAGAGTTATCTTATTAGAGCCGAAGCTTATTGGTGGTAGAGATAAATGGATTAATTTTTATCATCTTGATGTACAATTATACTCGCAGCTACAACAATGATTATGATAATCAGAACTATTAAACCATCATCATTTTTTTGTAGGTTATACTTATATCTTTTTGCCTTTTAGCGCTTTGATTTCCTTCTAGCTAAAAGAAGTAACTTAAAACCCTAATAGCGATTAAAACCGTTTATTTTTTTGGCGCTAAGCGGGCTTTATTTAACAGATGAATTAAAACATCGATTGCTTCTTTATTGTACATAGTTTTATTAACACAAAAACTACTTCCGAGTTTTCGAGGTAATTCTAAAATATAGTTTCAATTTAAGCTGGCTTAAGCTGGGCGGGCTCGGTCTTGCGTACGCGGGGTGATCTTATGTCAAGTAGTGAGCTTTACTCTGCTACTTGGGTTTTCCATGACCCAGTATAGAGCGGGCCCGGCCGGATTCGAACCGGTGATCTTCTCCGTGACAGGGAGACGTGTTAACCGGACTACACTACGGGCCCGCTCTATACTGGGCAGGCAGGGAGACTTATTTAAGGAGGTATATTATGCTCCGTAGACACGAGCATCAGCGAGTATTCTTCGCAGGGTTAACCCCCCGATAACATCGGGGGCCAACATCGTTAAAATTATTTATTCAGTTTTTGGTACTATTGAAACGTATTTAGCTAATTTTAATTTACCATTAAAACCTTTGCGCCATTTGCGAAAAAATTTGACGCTTCCAGGAATAGTAGCAAATAAAGTATCGTCGCCGCCTCGTTTTACCCCTGATCCTGGGAAAAATTTAGTGCCGCGTTGGCGAACTAATACCATACCAGCTTTGACCTGTTGTCCGGCAAACATTTTAACACCTAAACGTTTAGATTGTGAATCGCGGCCTAAACTAGTAGAACCGCCTGCTTTTGTATGAGCCATAAGATTAGAATTTAGAAGCTAGAATATAGAAAAATTATATAGCGAGATTATCATAACTTAAAGTTTTTAGTTGGTCAAGAGTTTGTCTGATTGCTATATTTTAATTATCATAATTATATGAAATCGCGATTAACTGCGTTATTGTTTTTCTTGATTATAGTTATTATTGGGGTAGGATATTTTTTTTGGTATCTATATCCATCACCGCTGGATATAAATTTACAAGCGATAAACAAGCCAATAGTTAATACAGTGTCGATAAATGGATTGTCTACAAATCAAAATAAACCAATTGTTAATGATAGTGTAGTAGTTTCAAAACCAGCAATTAAACCAGACCCGACTCATAATATCAAAATATTAAATATACCTTTTACCCCCCAAGCGCCTTATGCTAATTGGGGAATGCCTTATCAAGAGGCTTGCGAAGAAGCTGCTATGTTAATGGTAGGGGAGTATTTTTTAGGCAATCATGAATTAAATTTAGAGCCCGCTTATGCTGATCAGGAAATTTTAAAGCTGGTGGAATGGCAAAAACAAAATCGTGGATTTTATGAAGACACTACTGCTGCGGAAGTGTCTAGTATTTTAAAAGATTATTATAAATT
>JBBIVB010000012.1:0-24240 GCA_037439965.1 Candidatus Veblenbacteria bacterium
AAATTAGCTAGCAAGGTGATAACTTATAATCCTGAAAAGATCAAACAGGAAATTTTAGCAGGCCATCCGGTAATTTTACCAACCGCCGGACGTCTTTTAGGTAATCCTTATTATCGCCAGCCTGGACCTTTATATCATATGTTAGTAGTTAAAGGTTACGAGGGAGATGAGTTTATTACCAACGACGCCGGTACTAAAAGAGGATTAAATTACCGCTATCAGATAGCGGCTTTAAATCGCGCTGTTCACGATTGGAATAATGGCGACACTGAGCATGGTGAGCAGGTAATGATAGTGGTTTGGGGTCCAGAAAGTTTATAGTCTTGACTCAGGTTTGCTTATTTGGTATTCTTAGTATGATATTTCATACTTTTCATACTTTATTATGTCAGCTATTAATATAAAAGATAAATTTTTAAATGTAGCCTGTGTGGGTACTACTAAAATAGGTGCCCGAGGGCAAGTTGTGATACCAGCCGAAATCAGAAAAGCGCTTAAATTAAAAAAGTCTGATAAATTATTTACTTTTATAATTCATGGTAAGGTTTTAACTCTGATAAAATCAGATGCTATTGATAAATTTTTGTCCCAATTTTCCAATAAAATTTTAGCTTCTAATAAGAAAGGTAAATAAATTATGAAACTTTGGTCAGTATTTAAATTAAAAAAGATTTGGATACCATTATTAATCATTCTTTTAATTGTGTTCGGTGTAATGTATTTGCAGGCACAAAAGAATAAGCCGCAATACAAAACAGAAAAAGTACAGGAGCAAAATCTTAAGCAGACAGTTTCGGTTACTGGTACGGTGGAGGCGGCAAAAGCTGTTGAGTTGAATTTTAAAGTTACCGGACGAATCAATTCCTTGCCAGTTAAAATTGGTGATCATGTTAAAGTAGGCGATCGCTTAGCTTCCTTAGAATCAAATGATGCTCAGGCCGCTCTTTTGACAGCGCAGGCCTCTGTACAACAAGCTCAAGCTAATTTAGATAAATTATTGGCCGGTTCTTCCCCAGAAGATTTAGCGGTTTATCAAGCAGCGGTTGATGCTGCTACTACTAATTTGTTGAATACACAACAAGCTTTAGTCAATACTAAAAATACTCAAAATACTAATGTAGTTAATGCTTTTGCTCAATTAGTTGGTTTAATACCAGTTGCATTACCAGCAAAGGGTAATAATTCTACCGGGACTCTAACTATCTCGGGAACTTATACAGGCAGTAAAACTGGTATATATATTATTAAGATTGATAATCACCTAAATTTAACTTATTCAATTTCCGGTTTAGAAGAAAGTGGTGGTATTGAAGGTAGTCGGACAATAAGTACTCCTTTGGGTACTAATGGTTTGCGTTTACAATTTAGTTCTACTGGTAGTTTTTATACTGGTGATACTTGGACGGTAGAAATACCAAATACTAATCATAGTAGTTATTCCACTTATTATGCTGCTTATCAATCAGCTTTAGCTACTCAAAAACAACAAGTAGAGTCGGCAGAAGCTGCGGTTAGAGCGGCAGAAGAATCATTGTCTCAAGCTAAAGCACAATTAGCTTTAATTCAAGCGCCTGCTAGATCGTATGATATTACTAGCGCCCAAGCTCAATTAGACGCAGCTAGAGCTTCGTTACTTAAAGCCCAAGCAGATTTATCAGACCGTAGTATCAAAGCACCGGTAGCTGGTGTTGTTACTAAAGTGAATTATCAAGTAGGAGAAACAACCTCGCTTGCTAACCCAGTAATAGTTTTATTAGCTGAAGGTGCTTATGAAATAAAGGTTAAGGTACCAGAATCAGACATAGTAAAATTAGCTACCGGACAGAGTGTTGATATTACTTTGGACGCTTTGGGATCTAGTGAACATTTTACCGGCCATATTTCGTTTATTGATCCAGCTGAAACTTCTATTAATGATGTTATTTATTACGAAGTAACAATTATTTTTGATAACCAAGACGAACGTATTAAACCAGGAATGACAGCTAATATTGATGTCTTAACAGGTAATCGGGAGAATGTTCTGGTGGTTCCTTTACGAGCGGTTAAATATACTGAAGACGGTCAAACTTATGTGGAGATTTTAGAACAAGGTCAAGTAAAGAAAGTAGACGTGACTATTGGTTTAAAAGGTGATAGGGGCTTAGTGGAAATTAAATCAGGTTTAACCTTTGGACAAGAGGTTATTATTTTTAAACCTAATGGTAATAAATAAAATGAGTGATTTAATTAAAGTTCAGAATTTATTCAAAGAGTATACTAATGGTGAAGTAGTAACGCCGGTACTGCATGACCTGAGTTTTGTTATTAAATCGGGGGAGTTTGTTTCTATTATGGGTCCTTCTGGCTCTGGTAAATCCACCTTAATGCATATTTTAGGTTTTTTGGATAAATTAAGCCAGGGAAAATATTTTTTTAATGGTAAAGATGTTAGTAAATTATCTGAAGATGAATTAGCCGAATTGCGGTTATCTCAAGTAGGTTTTGTTTTTCAGCAATTTAATTTATTACCTAAAACTACAGTTTTAGATAATGTCAAACTTCCTTTGCTTTATTTAGAATTACCTGATAGTGAAAGGGTAGCGCGAGCTAAACAAGCTATTCAAGCGGTTGGTTTAGAGCGTCGTGAATTATATTTATCTAATCAACTGTCAGGCGGCGAGAAGCAGCGAGTGGCTATTGCTCGGGCATTAGTTAATAATCCTGAATTAATTTTTGCTGATGAGCCAACAGGTAATTTGGATTCTAGCTCGGGAGAGCAAGTAATGAAAATATTATACCACCTTAATGTTAAAGAAGGTCATACCATAGTTTTAGTAACCCATGAAACTTATACAGCTGAGCATGCGCAGAGAATTTTACGCCTTAAAGATGGACGTTTAATAAGTGATGAATTAGTGCCAGAAGAGGTAAGGCGACGAGCTTTAAGCAACGATTTAAAGTAAGTTATGGAAATTAGGAGCATTTTAAAATTAGCAGCTAACAACTTGCTTAAATCTCGCCTACGCTCGTTTTTAACCATGTTTGGTTTGATTATTGGTATTGGTTCAGTGGTGTTGATTATTTCCGTAGGTGCTGGGGCGCAATCTTTAATTTTATCCCAAGTTAATAAGTTAGGCAGTGATTTAATTGGGATTTTACCTGGGGCAGCGGATGAAAAAGGTCCACCAGCGACAGTTTTTGGTATTCAAGTTAAAACTTTAATTAATGATGATGTTAAGGCTATCAAAGATGATAGTCGCACTAAACATATTATAGCAGTTTCTGGTTATACTAGAGGCATGGAGCAGATTACTTATCAAAATAGAAAAATAACAGGCGGCGTATTTTTGGGGGTCTCAGCTAATTTTCAACAAATAGAAAATTTTGTTTTATCCGAAGGTCGTTTTTTTACTAGCGAAGAAGAAGGTTCTTTAGCTAGAGTAGTAGTTTTAGGTAGTGAAGCGGCTGAAGAATTATTTCAAGGTGATAATCCTCTTGGAAAAAATATTAAAATAGGCCGGCATAGTTTTAGAGTAATTGGTGTTTTTGAACCGAGAGGTACGGTAGCTTTTACTAACCAAGATAAGCAGGTTTTTATACCCTTAACTACTGCGCAAAGGATAATGTTGGGTTGGCATCATTTATCATTTATTCGAGCTCGCGTAGATAATGAAAATAATGTCCCAGAAACCATAGAAGGTATTAAAGAGGTGTTGCGTGAACAGCATAATATAGATAAAGATCAGGAAGATGATTTTAATGTTCGGTCAGCAGCCCAAGCTTTGGATATTTTAAAAAGTATTACCAACGGCTTTAAATTTTTCTTGGCAGCTATCGCTGCTATTTCTTTGTTAGTAGGTGGTATTGGTATTATGAATATTATGTTAGTGGCGGTTACGGAAAGAATTAAAGAAATAGGTTTACGCAAAGCAGTAGGGGCTACACCCCATAACATTCGCAATCAATTTTTAATAGAAACTCTAGTGATTACCGCTGCTGCTTCTATTTTAGGAATTATAGGAGGCATTTGCTTATCAGGGATTATTACTTTAGTAGTTCGTGGTTTAGATTATGATTGGGTATTTGTGGTATCGTTTACTTCTATTATTCTGGCAGTATGTGTGGGTGTAATCATTGGTTTAATTTTTGGTTATTACCCCGCCCGTCGCGCTGCTAGTTTAGATCCCATTGAAGCTTTAAGACATGAGTAATTTATGAAATTGATTGATTATATTAAGATAGCTTTAAGACAATTTAGACGCAACTTATTGCGTTCGATGTTGACTGGTTTAGGGATTGTTATTGGCATAGCAGCAGTAATTATTGTTATTTCTGCAGGACAGGGTATGAAAGGTTTTATCTTAGAGCAATTTAATCAATTTGGTACTAATTTTTTAGAGGTGGAGACTAGAGTTCCTTCTACAGGTAGCATAGAAAGTGGCGGTAGCGTAATGGCGCGGGCTACCGGCACCGTTATCACCACCCTAACTTTAGATGATATGGAGGCTATTAGAAAAATCCCTAATATCAGGTCTGTTTATGGTGGGCAGTTTGCTCAAGATATAGCCGTAGCTCCTAATGGCAATAAAAAAACAGTAAATATTTTTTCCACCACTTCTACTATGCTAGAAATTGATAACTCTAAGCTAGCTGCCGGTAGATTTTATACTGAAGAGGAGGATATTAGTTTGGCTAAAGTGGTAGTGTTGGGAAGTAATCTAGCTCGTGATTTATTCGAAGACGTTGATCCCGTGGGGCAAAAGATAAAAATTAAACAATATAATTTTGAAGTGATAGGCGTTTTTGAGCCAAGAGGTTTTGTTTTTATGGATTATGATTCTTTTGTTTATATGCCAATTAGAACACTGCAAAAACAGATTTTAGGGATTGATTATATAAGTTTTGTTATTGGTCAGTATGAAGATAAAGATAAATTACCAGAGACGGTAGCGGATGTTAAAGCTTTAATGAGAGAACGTCATAATATCGATCCCGAAGATCCTGATAAAGATGATTTTATAGTTTCAACCAGTGAAGATGTGGAGGATATTTTAGATACTATCTTAGGCGGTTTTACTATTTTATTGATAGCGTTAGCTGCTATTTCTTTAATAGTTGGGGGTGTGGGTATTATGAATATTATGTTAGTTTCGGTGTTAGAACGAACTTTTGAAATAGGTTTACGCAAAGCACTTGGCGCTAAACGCCAGCAAATTTTAAAGCAATTCTTAACCGAAGCTATTATTACTGGTTTAGGAGGTATTTCTGGTATTATTATAGGTGTAGTAATCTCTTTATTAATTTCTGTGGGAGCTGCTAGCTTGGGATTTGTTTGGCCGTTTGCTGTACCTCTTTATGGAATTATTTTAGCTGTAGGCTTTTCTACTATTTGCGGTTTAGTTTTTGGTATTTACCCAGCTCGTCGTGCTGCGAATTTAGACCCCATAGAAGCTTTGCGCTATGAATAAAATAAAAAAGAGGCCAAGTTTTTTACTTGCCCCTTTGTTTTGTTTTAGAAAAATATTTTTCCCCCAAAAAACCACCATTCTCGTGTTAAGCCTGAATGTGGCGTGACTGTTACCGTCCGTTTTCCCATTCCTCCTTCATAGGCCAAGAAAAGTTGCCAGCGATCCAATTGCATATCATCATTTAAGTTTGTGGAGTACTGCAATTTAAAAACATAGCGCGTGTCTATTTCTGTTTCACCAGTAAGATATAAAGCCACACGATGATTGTTGTTTCGCCAGCCAGTATAGCCAGTATTAAAGTAAACTCGACGTTGGTATCGCTCATAAGAAGTGCTTTTAAACATCTCTTTAGGTTCGGTTAGCATAAAGTATTTAAATCGTATTGGCTGTAAGCCCCCGCTCCAAAAATTATTGTGATTTTTTAGGACAAGACCAAAGCGAAAAAGATTTATATCTTCCACATCTATGGTAATAGTAGAGAGTTCTAAAATATCATTAGTGGTTTTTGGTTTAATAGGGTCAGCTAGGTGAGTACTTTGATGCCAAGCAGACAGAGTTAAATCTAATTTATCTTTCCAGATAGTATAAACCCAATTTAAATCAATAGCATAGCAGACAGCATAAATAATAGCGCGACGCTCTTTAAAGCCGCCATAGAGGCTTTGAATACCAAATCCTAGATTTAATGACCAGCGTGGTGTTTTTACAAAAGAGTATTTACCTTCAAAAGAGAAATCGCCTACAAAACTTTCGTTGATAAAACGTGAAGTATTTGGCACCTCAAAGGCACTGTGACGAAAATTAAACCAAGCTTGACCACCAATTAAAAATTGAGTTCCCGATGAATCTTGAGCCTGGAGCATAAAAGGGGAGAATAGTAAAACTATTATGGCTACAGAAAGAATTTTCATAGCTATCTCCTGGAAGTTTTTGTGGTTGATAAAGAGCTTTTTATGCACCTTAGCATAAATTTATCAATCAAAGCAAACCTTTTAAAGTATAAGTTAGCTCTTGACAAGATTTGGGAGTTATTTTAAACTGAAATTAGCACTCTCACGTTTAGAGTGCTAATCAAGAAAATATGCTAAAAATAAGGCAAAAAGAGCTATTGGGTGAGTTAGTTGAAAGTTATATTAAGCAAGCTGAGCCTATTGGTTCCAAAGCGCTGGAACGAAGGTTAAAGGTATCTTCGGCTACCATTCGTAACGAAATGGCAAAACTAGAGCAGAGCGGTTACTTATATCAGCCACATACATCAGCTGGTAGAGTACCTACAGCCCGCGCTTATCAATATTATGTTGATAATTTTTTGGAAGCCAAAGAACCTTCTAAAGGAGAAAAAAGAGCTTTACAAAGTTTGCAGCAGGAAGCAAAAAAAGATTTGTACCAATTTTTAAAAAATTTAGCCAAAACAATGGCTGAGTTTTCTAAGCAAGCAGTAGTAGTTGGTTTTTCACCTAATGATATTTATTATACTGGTTTATCAAATTTATTTAGTCAGCCGGAATTTTCTCATATTGATATGGTACAATCTATGAGTAGAATTATTGATCATCTAGATGAAGCAATGGAAAAACTTTATAAACAACTGCAGGGCACAGTAGAAATTTGTATCGGCGAACAAAATCCTTTTGGCAATGAATGTGCCACTGTAATTACCAGTTATAATTTACCTCGAGGTAAAAATATTCTTGGCTTTTTAGGTCCGTGGCGTATGGATTATGCTTCAAATGTAGGAAGATTAAATTATGTCCGAAGATTTATCAACTAAACAAACTGATAATAAAATCACTAATGAGTCAAACCCTGAGGTTAAAGAACAGGTTGATTACCAAAAGCAGGCTGAGGAATATTTAGCTTTAGCCAAGAGAGCACGTGCTGATTACCAGAATTTAAAGAAAGAAACTGAACAGAAATTAGCTAATCTGGCGCTTTATGCCAATAAAGAAATTTTATTAGAATTATTACCTTTAGTTGATTATTTTAAACACGCTTTTAAAAATTTACCAGCTAATTTAAAAGGAGAAGAATGGGTTGAAGGGATAAGACATATTCAATCAAAATTAGAGCAAGTTTTGGCTTATTTTGGGGTTAAAGAGATGGAGGTTATAGGAGAGCCATTTAATCCTCAATTTCATGAGTCTGTGGGTGAAGTGGAAGTTCAAGACCGAGAGCACGGCATTATCGTAGAAGAGATAAGGACTGGTTTTATATGGCATGATCAGGTTTTACAAGCAGCTCGGGTTAAGATTGCCAAATAATTTTAACTAATAATTTTAAACTTTTAATTTGTATTATGGAATACATTTGCCCTGAATGTGGTTACACTGATGAGTACCGCGGCCGTTGTCCGCAATGTAACACGCCGTTAGTACCTATTAACGACACTAAAGGTGATGATGAAGAGGAAGAGTAATTTTCCTCTCTAAGATTTGTCGGCGATTCATCGATTAATGGTCGATAAATCTTGGCTTCTCTAAGCCTAAAATTTAAAAATTAAGAAAGAAAGGAGGTAAAATATTATGGCAATAGTTCGTTGGACACCACTCTTTCCAAGTAGTGATGAATTTGACAAGTGGTTTGATGATTTGTCTATTATGCCGCATACGTTTAATTTTTTTCCGGCAATAGATATTTATCAAACCAAAGACGATGTAGTAGTAGAAACGCCTCTTGCTGGTATTAATCCAGCTGATGTTGACATTTCCATTGAAAATGATGTGTTAACCTTAGAAGGTAAAGCACAGAAAAAGAGTGAAGTAGAGGAAAAGGATTATTACCGTAAAGAAGTGCGTTATGGTTCGTTTCATCGTTCCGTTGCTTTGCCGGTTTCAGTTAATGGTGATAAAGCTAAAGCTACTTATGAAAAGGGTGTGTTAAAAATTGTTATTCCCAAAGAGGAACGCGTTAAACCCAAGACGGTTAAAGTTGAAGTGAAAGATTAGCCAGTTATCCAATCCGTCTTTATAGCGGATTGGATTCTGGGGCGAATTCCGCGTTAAGACGGAACTCGCCTCAGAATAAAATAAAAATAAAAAAGTGTTTCCGTATTTTGAAACTTGGAAATACTTATAGAGCACATTAATTTTTTAATCAGTTAAAAAATGCTTTTCTATTAATTTTAATTTTCTATATATTATATTTATAGGTATTCCTGGCATTTCTTAAGACAAAAATACTTAAGCTAAGGAAAAGTATTATACAGAGGCGACCGCTTATGATGATAAGTATTGATTTAATCTCGGTAACCTTAGTGCTAGTTATATTTGAAAATAGGAGATATAGTCAAAGTGAGAAAAAGCGTCCTGATTATTAATTCACCTTTTAGGTTGTGTTTATAAGAGGAAATATTATCTTTTAAAGAACATTCTTCCATTTTTTCCTTTCTTTTAATTTTATTTTTATTTACATTATAAAAAGAACAATTTGTCAATTATTTTAATTATTACTTAATTATTAAATTTAATAACTATGTCAAAAATCTTAGGAATAGATTTAGGCACCACTAATTCCTGCATGGCAGTGATAGAAGGTGGTCAACCAAAAGTCTTAGAAAATAAAGAAGGTGTACGTACTACACCTTCCATGGTGGCGCAAACCAAGAATGGCGAGCGTTTAGTTGGTTTATTGGCTAAACGTCAATCAGTTACCAATCCACAAAATACTTTATATTCAATTAAGCGTTTAATTGGTCGTAGGTGGGATGATCCAGAAGTACAGCGTGATTTAAAAGTCTTGCCGTTTAAAATTAAAAGAGCTGGAGATGGTGTTAAAGTAGAAATGGGTGGTAAAGATTATAGTCCACAGGAAATTTCCGCTATGGTTTTACAAAAAATGAAAGCTGATGCTGAAGAGCGTTTGGGTGAAAAAATTACTGAAGCTATTATTACTGTGCCGGCTTATTTCGACGATTCACAAAGACAGGCGACCAAAGACGCCGGTGAAATCGCTGGTTTAAAGGTTAGGCGCATTATCAACGAACCAACTGCGGCAGCTTTGGCTTATGGTTTTGATAAGAAAAAAGATCAAAAAATTGCGGCATATGATTTAGGCGGCGGCACTTTTGATATTTCTATCTTAGAGGTTTCCGCTGATACAGTAGAGGTTAAATCCACCAATGGCGATACTCACTTAGGTGGGGATGATTTTGACCAGCGCCTTATCCATTGGATTATTGATGAATTTAAAAAAGATCAAGGTATTGATTTATCACGTGATCCATTAGCGGTGCAAAGGATTAAAGAGGCTGCGGAGAAGGCTAAAATTGAACTATCTACCGCTACTGAGACAGAGATTAATCAGCCTTTTATTACTTCTGATTCCTCTGGTCCTAAGCATATGTTGATTAAATTAACCAGAGCTAAATTAGAAGAACTCGTTGGTGATTTAGTTGAGAAAACTTTAGAGCCGGTAAGAAAAGCTTTAGCTGATGCTAAAATGACTACTAAGGATTTAGATGAAGTGGTAATGGTTGGAGGTATGACTAGAATGCCTTTAGTATTACAAACCGTAGAAAAATTTTTTGGTAAAAAACCAAATGTCAGCGTTAATCCAGATGAAGTAGTGGCAATTGGTGCTGCTGTACAGGCTGGTGTTTTACAAGGTGAAGTGCGCGATGTACTTCTGCTTGATGTTACTCCTTTATCTTTAGGTTTAGAGACTTTGGGTAATGTGACTACAAAAATAATTGAGCGTAATACTACCATTCCAACATCTAGAACACAAATTTTCTCAACAGCTGCAGACGGGCAGACTTCTGTGGAAATACATGTGTTGCAAGGTGAACGTGAATTTGCCCGCGATAATAAAACCCTAGGTAGATTTATCTTAGATGGTATTCCGCCAGCGCCTAGAGGAGTGCCGCAGATAGAAGTAACTTTTGATATAGACGCCAATGGTATTTTAAATGTTAAAGCTAAAGACAAAGCTACGGGTAAAGAACAACACATTACTATTACTGCTTCATCAGGCCTTTCTAAAGAGGAAGTTGAGAGAATGAAGAAAGAGGCTGAAATCCATGCCGCTGAAGATAAAAAACATCGTGAATTGGTAGATATGAAAAATCAGGCTGATAGTGTAATTTATCAAACCGAGAAAATGTTAAAAGAACAAGGTGATAAAGTGTCAGCTGATGTTAAAAAGGCAGTTGAGGAAAAATTAGAAGAAGTGAAAAAGGTAAAGGATAGAGAAGATGTGGGAGCTATTAAAAAAGCTTTAGATGATTTGCAGCAAGCTGCTATTAAAATTGGTGAAGCGATGTATAAAAGTCAATCTACCTCTTCGACGAGTTCGGGATCTTCAGGGCAGGCAGCCGGAGAAACTAAATCTGGTCCGGTTGAGGGTGAGGTGGAAGATGTAGGAAAGTAATATTATTGATTTTGACGGCGGTTTTTACCGCCGTCAAAGAATACTATGAGTGATAAAATTAATTTAAGAGAAGATATTTTAGTTCTTTTGAAGAGAAAAGATACTGCTATATCAGTTTCAAATGATTCGTAATGAGCTTAAAGATTTATATATCCAGCATGAAGTTTACTTAGTAAAGACATATCAAAATAATTAATTTCTCTTGAGGCTAGTAAGTTAGTATATTTGAGAGACCATAGAGATCATATATATAGTCAAATAAACAAACTTTATGCTCTTACGCTTGATGGTAATAAATATTTTGATCCTTGGTATAAAAAAAGTGTGTGGACATTCTTTACTAACAATCTTGCTAAATATTAAGCATATTAGCGACGATTTTGAGTATTATTGCAATCTTTGTAGTTTTATTAAGTAATTTCCTACTTGTCTAAATAGAAAAGTAATAAAATATAAATTTATTCTAAATTCTAATTTCTAAACCATATGCCAAATCAACCACAACAAATTCAAGTTAAGATTCCCGATGAGATTTTAAAGGGAGTCTATGCGAATTTAGTGCAAATTGCTCATACCAAAGAAGAATTTGTGTTGGATTTTGTTAATGTTATGCCGCCGCAGGGAATTGTTAATGCTAGAGTGTATCTATCCCCAGCTCATGCCAAACGCTTGGCTAACGTACTTTTAGATAATGTCAAGCGCTACGAGCAGCAGTTTAACAAGATAGATGAAGGCCTAGCACCGGCGCCTGAAGTAGGTTTTAAAACAGAGTAATTAAATTAATTATTAATATATTTAAGTTCCTTGACACAATTTAGTACACTTGCTATTGTTAGGTAAAATTACAAAACGATCTGGAGTTATAAATGAACAAAAAAGTAACTTTACCTTTAGAGATAAATACGCAGAAAAAAGGCGCATTGTTCAAGATAACAGACAATTTTCAGAGAATAGTGACTTTAAAAGTACTTGAGCCTAAAATAGGCAAAGTGAGCATTCGGTTTAGAAAGCAAAAATCGGTTGTTGTAAAACTTAAAGAGTTAAGCAGATATTGTAAGATTCCTTTACCTAAACCATTTAATAAACCTTATGCCTTTTTACTTTACTCTATCAAGCGTTTAACTAAATACTCCAAGCAAATTATTTTATAAGGCAAGTGTATAACAAGTGTATAAAAAGTGCATATACAATTTGCCTTTTCTTTTATAATAAATGTCTAAAGATTATTATCAAATTTTAGGGGTTTCTAGGAGCGCCACTCAAGATGATATTAAGAAAGCATTTCGGAAACTAGCCCATGAGTATCATCCTGATAAGCATGGTGGTAATGAGGCTAAATTTAAAGAAATCAATGAAGCTTATCAGGTACTTTCTAATCCAGATAAACGTAAACAATACGATCAATTTGGTACTGCTTTTGAAACTGCTGGAGCTCCCGGTGGTTTTAACTGGAGTGATTTTACTAGTCAAGGAAGTTGGGGTGGTTTTCGTACGGAAAATATAGATTTTGAAGATTTAGGAGATATGTTTGGTGGCTTGGGGGATATTTTTGGTTTTGGTGGTGGGCGTAAGCGTAGAGGGGGTTCAAGGCGGGGCGCTGATTTACAAATAGAAACCACGATTGATTTTGAAGAAGCGGTATTTGGCACGATTAAAACTTTGCGTTTAGAAAAAGATATTATTTGTAAAGTATGTAAAGGGAGTGGCGCTGAGTCGGGTAGTAAAATAACCACTTGTTCTACTTGCGGCGGTTCTGGACAAGTAGTGCAAGTGCAAAGAACTTTTTTAGGGAATATTCAAAGTATTACTATTTGCCCAAATTGCGCAGGTAGCGGTAAAAAAGCGGAAAAGATTTGTAAGCACTGCAACGGCCGGGGAATTGAGAGGGGAGTTAGAAATATAGAATTTAAAATTCCTGCTGGTATTAATTCTGGTCAACAGATTAGACTGGCTGGCGAAGGTGAGCCGGGAGAAAAGGAGGGTAGTTCTGGTGACTTATTAATTTTAATTAAAGTGAGGCCGCATAAATTTTTCCAGCGAGAAGGCTTTGATTTATATACAGAAAAAGAGATCAGCCTACCATTAGCTATTTTGGGTGGAAAAGTAATTATTAAAACATTAGATGGTGAGGTAAACCTGAAAATTCCTGCTGGTACGCAAAGTGGAACTGTGTTTAAGATTACTGGTCGCGGTGTGCCACATCTGCGCAGTACTAAACGTGGCGATATTTTAGTTACAATTAAAGTAAAAATACCCACCAAATTATCTCGTAAGGAAAAGGAGTTATTAAAAGAGATGGGTGTAGAGGAGGGGGAGAAAATAGAAAACGGAGGGTTGTTTTTGTAATACCTTTTTCGTTAGGGGCAGATGGCTTAGAGTTGTGAAGGTCGCGTCCTCCTACCCCTCCTAACAATCCCTCTTCTGCAGCACTTTTTTAAAACGCTTGGCGAGTTCAAATAAAGCAGCTATACCAAACTACTCTAACGTACGCGGCTTTTTGTTGACATTAACTCGCCCAGGTGTTTATTTGATAAACCTTGCTATACCATTGCGTAGGTCTGTTAGCAAAGCAGAAGTTTGGAAGCTGAAAAACGCCAGCGTGTTTCCGGTCGTTTTGACATAGCGAGCGCCAGCGACTCAACGAGTACTACTCAAACCGGAGCGTTTGTGTAGCGTTTTTTCCTGCCGCTTTTCATAAAAAAGCGGCAAAAAAGAGATTACTTTAAAATCTTCTTAATATCTTCCAAAGTTTTTACTCGTACTAGTTTAGTTCGCAAAATAGTAGCGTTATGCAAACTTTTTACATATTTAACTAAATGTTTGCGTAATTCCACCAAGCCATATTCTCCTTTGGTAGCCAGAGCCAGTTTAGCATGTTTTAACATTATCTTTTTTACTTCATCCCAATTATATTCAGTATAAGTTCCTTTTTTAAGATAACTTTTGATTTGTTCAAATAGCCAGGGTTTACCCCAAGCGCCGCGGGCTAGACCAATTCCGTCAGCACCAGTTTGCTCTAGTATATCTTTAGCATTATCAGGAGTATGAATTCCTCCATTATACAGCAGAATTTTTGGCCACATTTTTCTTACCTCTTTTACAATATCTATTTTAGGTTCGCCATCAAAAGGTTGTTCATAAGAACGCGCGTGAATCATAATAGCCGTTAGTGGTAAATCTTTAATATTTTTTACTAAATCTAGCGCTGTAATACTCTCTTGAGAATTTTGTTTTTTAATACTAGCCCTGATTTTAATAGAAACCGGGAGTTTGGTTGCTTCGCAGGTAGCCTGAACAATTTCTCGGCATAGTTCTAAATTACGCATTAAACTAACCCCGCCACCGTGTCGGGTTACTTTATAAGCTGGGCAACCAAAGTTAATATCAATACCATCAAAACCCATTTCCTCTAAAATGGCAGCTGATTTATGAAATACTTCGGGTTGGTTGCCAAAAATCTGGCAAATCACTGGCCGTTCTAGTGGCGAAAATTTTAACATCTCACTAGTCTTTTTATTTTGATAAATTAGAGCATAGCTAGAGGCAAATTCAGTATAAATAATATCAGCGCCGAAACGTTTGCATAATTGTCTAAAAGCCATATCAGTAATACCTGCCATTGGCGCTAGAGCTAAAATCGGTTTAGTTAATTTGTTCCAAAAGTTAGGCATATTCAATTTGACTTATTGGTTTATAAATATTAAGCTAGAGTATAAAATTTAATCAACATTGCTCTTTAATTATTTTGGAGATAATCATGAAACTATTAATTGTTCCCGCACTTTTCTGCGGGTTTATTTTTACGTGGGTAATGTCTCTTTTAATTTTACCCTTTACTTTATTATTTTATTATTATTTCAAAATCGGTAATAGGAATGTGAAATTAACTTAATAAGTTTACAAGAAAGCTATTCTTTTTCAAGTTTTAAAACCAGAAGGGAAGGATATCAATAAGTTTAAAAGTTGGTGTATTAATCTTGTGATGTGGATTTTTTTTAATCAGCACTCCAGTTATTATTGTCATTATAGGTAGGTTGCTAGACAGCCGGGCAAGCAATTTTGTGGAGTAAGAGCCAAAGTTACCAGAAGAACTGGTTATTCAATCAACCGTTAATTCAACCGAATTATTTTGTCTAGGTTTAGCGCAGCCTTTACACTTTACTTACTATTTCTGATATCTCTATTTTTATAAAATAAAACAGCAAGTTTTATTAAATCCCATTGTTAATAAATGATGGGATTTTTTTATCTTTTAACTTTAACTTGCGGGCCAGTATCGGAATCTTCTACTCTAAAGCCAAGTTTTTCTATTTCTCGCCTTAAATTGTCAGCTTGGCTCCAATTTTTTTCCAACCGAGCCTTTTCCCTTTCTTTTATTAATTTATTTACTTTAGAAGGAATGGTGACGGTTTTAATTTTTTCTAAACCTAAACCTAAAATTTCATCAAACCAGATTAACAACTCGCGTTTATCAGAATCGTCTAAATTATCTTTTAATACTTCCCAGGTAATAGATAAAGCTTGTGGTGTATTAAGGTCATCATTGATAGCAGTTAAAAATTTCTGTCGATAAGTCTCTATTTTTTCTGATTTTTTACCTAAATGCATATTTAGTAAAAGTTTTTGTATAGCCATCATTTTGTCATAAAGATTATTTAAACCTTCTTGGGCTGACTGCAATGATTCCCAAGAAAATGATAAGGGCGAGCGGTAGTGCACTCCTAAACACAAATAACGGAAAGCTAAAGGATTTATCCCCTTAGTTTTCAAAGAATCTACAGTAATAATATTTCCTTCTGATTTAGCCATTTTATCTTGGGTCATAATTAAAAATTCACCATGGAGCCAATAACGGACAAATTGCTTACCGGTAGCAGCTTCGCTTTGCGCTATTTCGTTGGTATGATGTACGGCAATATGGTCAACACCGCCACAATGAATATCTACTGTATCGCCTAAAGTATTCATAGCCATAGTACTACATTCCACATGCCAACCAGGGAAACCTTCACCCCAAGGAGAAGGCCAGTGTTGTAAATGGTTTTTAAAACGGCCCGTAAGTTTAAACCATAAAGCGAAATCAGCTGGATGTTTTTTTTGACGGTCAACTATTACTTCCTGACGGACGCCAATATTTTTATCTGCTAAGTTTTGACGCGATAGTTTAGTATAGTTAGGAAATTTAAGTACATTAAAATAAACAGCTTGATTAGTTTCATAAGTAAAACCTTTGGTTTCTAAGCGTTTAATAAGTTCAATCTGCTCTTTAATATATTTAGAGGCCGGTGTCCATTTATCTGGTTTGATGATATTAAGGTCGTTTAGATTTTCTTTAAAAATTTTAGTAAAAAATTTAGCAACCTCACTTGGCGTTTTGCCGAATTTAACAGAAGCTTTATCCATTTTATCTTCGCCTTCGTCAGAATCAGAGGTTAAATGTCCCACATCAGTAATATTCATCACATGTTTAACATTGTAACCATTGATAGTCAATGTTCTTTTTAGTACATCTTCAAAAATATAAGTGCGCATGTTTCCTAAATGCGGATAGTCATAAACCGTTGGCCCGCAAGTATATAAAGAAACCGAAGGTTTTTGAAACCAAAACCGCGATGGGTGCTGTGGTTTAAACTCCTCTTTTTGTCGAGATAGCGTGTTGTAAAGCATTAATGCCATAACAAAGATAGTTTACAATAAAAAAGACTGCTTAGCAAAAGGTGTTAAGGTGCTAAGTAATAAGTAATTTATTTATTAAAACACAAAATAACTATCACTCAGAATGCTATTTAGCTAGATTTATCTACTTCTTGCGTAGCGGTGTTCTAGTTCTGCTAAGTGCTTGGCTTTATCCACTTGTAATTGTTCATGATGTGCTAGTGATTCAATTAAATCGTGGCTAAAATGCACGCCTGCTAAGTAATGCGGGAAAATAACATAATCAACACCCGCTCGATATAAATCTCTGGCGTCATGCCAAGTATCGGCGGTGGCATAAAAAGGCACTTTAATTTTATGTAATTTAAGATTTTGCAGTAAAGTTAAATTATCAAAAATATCAGAATTGGTGGAAATAATTAAAGAAGCGTTATGCATTTTTGATTTTTCCAAAAGTTCCAAATCAGTCATATCGCCATAAAAACAGGGAATTTTTTGTTGTTGCAGATGGCGTATAGCCACCGGGTTAAAATCAATTACTACTATTGGATTGCCTAATTTTTGTAAAGCAGCCACTACATGTTCTCCTAAGCGATGATAACCAAAAATTACCACATGTCCTGAAATTGTGGCAGGTTCTGTTTCATCATAGGTTGTTGATTTTTCAAAAATATTCAAATAAGGCGATAACCAGCGGTATATTTTTTCATCCCAGGTTATGAAGTAAGTGGAAATAGTAATAGTAATAACACCAATAATAGTTACCAGTGAAGCATCAGCTGGTGAAATATGCCCTAAACGTAAACCTAAACCCATTAAGATTAGAGAAAATTCACTGATTTGCGCTACAGTTAAACCCACGAGAAAGCTAGTGCGTTTACGGTAGTTCATTAAACCCAAGATAATCATTACTATTAAAGGGTTGCCAATTAAAACAAATAACGACAAAACTATAATTGCTAGCCAAGATACTTGATTAGGTTCAAAAATTAATTGGCTGCCCAAGATAATAAAAAATAAAGTAAGGAAGAAATCACGAATGCCACGGACTTTAGCTTTGATATCCAAATTATATGGTAGAGGAGCTAAGGCTAAACCAGCCAAGAAGGCTCCGATTTCAATAGGGAAGCCAACGTAAGAAGCTAAGCCAGCAAATAACAAACACCAACTAATGCTGGTGAGGAATAATAATTCATAAGAATGAGCTAGACGATTGAAAATAGGTGGCAGTAGCCAGCGGCCAGCTAACCAGGCAATAATAATTAGAAGCAATCCTTGGCATAAAGTAAAGATAATAGTGGCGCCAATATTAGGATTTTTGTAGCCGGCAAAGCCGCCTAAAATAATTAAAGCTAGAATAGCTAGAAAATCCTGCACTAATAACATACCTACAGCCAAACGTCCGTGTAATGAATCTAGTACTTTTTTTTCTGATAATAATTTAACAATGATAATAGTGCTGGAAAAAGTTAGAGCTACTGCTATATACCAGGCAGTTAAAGAACTAATACCAAATAATCTAATAATTAAATAACCAAAAGTAGCTGTAAAGACCACTTGTCCTAAACCCAAAACTAAAGATGGTTTGCCAATAGCTCTTAATTTTACCAAATCAAGTTCCAAGCCGACCAAAAATAATAATAAAGCTATACCAAAACTAGAAAGTTGGGTTATCGCTTCGGTTTGTTGAACAATTTTTAAGCCTAAAGGTCCAAGTAATATGCCAGTTAATACATAAGCTAGGATAGCCGGCTGTCTTAAAAAATGAGTAATAATAGCTATCAATGTAGCTACAATGATAAGTAAGCCTATTTCTGTAAACAAATTATTCATAAGTTTAGTATATTAGTATATCAATATTGAAACAAGGCGTAAAAAATGGTAAGATAGGTATGTTATTCCAGTAATACAACCTTGCTTTAAAGCTGTGTCGCCAAGATACTAACTAATAAATATCATTATGTTTTATTATCTACAATTTAATTAATCATTTAGCTATCTACCGCACTCGCTTAAATTTTGGCGAGCAAGGTTGATATACCGCGTATGATAGATATTAGAAAAGAACTTATGGGCCGTGAGGTGGAATTACCACCATCTGGTTCTGAACAAGAACAATTACCAGAGCAAAAAACAGAGAGAGCAGCTGATTTCGGGAAAATTAGCGTGCGGCCTTATATTTCAGATAAATTAGATAAGGATTCGATATCGTCAAAGCCCGTGGCAACTACTGTTTTAAGAGATATTCCAGAAATACAACAGCAGATAGAGAATATTTTAGAAGAAGATTTAGCTGAAGTTTATAGTGAACTTTCACCACTTCAACAAATTCAATTCAAAATTAAAGGTGAACAAACAGCCAAAAAGATTAATATTTTATTGCAGGCAGTAAAAATTAAAATCCAGGAAATTGTTAGATTGATTTTAGATTGGCTAGGATTGTTGCCAAATGTTAGTCGTTACTTTATTCAACAAGAAGCTAAGATTAAAGCTGAAAAAATATTAAAATTAAGAAAAACATGAATTGGTTATTATTACCATTTTACGTAGCTGATGCAGAATCCACCACTGAAGATGGTGGTTCGTTGGTGGCAATAGTAGTAACCTTGTTTATAATTTTAATATTATGTATCGTAGTGCTTTATTGGCTGCGGCGTTTTCTGCATCACCTAACTAATTTAACCAACAGTTTATCATTACAACTTTTATTAGTCACTTTGCCTAAAGAGCAAGTAGCTACTAAACAAACAAAAACAGGTAGAGAATTTTTACTAGAGCAGATAGGTGTAGCTGAGGTATTATGGTCAGCTGTAGGAGGGTTAAAGCCGCAAGGTGGAATAAAAAGGTGGTTGTATGGACGTACCGATCATCTCAGTTTGGAAATAGTAGCGCAAGGAGGCATCATTTCCTTTTATGTGGCAGTGCCGCCGGCTTTGCGCAGTTTTTTAGAACAACAAATTTTGTCCCATTACCCACACGCGCAGATAGAGGAAAAAGGAGATTATAATATTTTCTTACCTCATGGTTTTACTTCAGGTAGGATATTAAAATTTTACAACCCTTCCATTTTTCCTATTAAGACTTATAAGCAACTGGAGGCTGATTCACTTAATTCCATTACTAATGCTTTAAGCAAAATACCAATTGATTCAGGGGCGGTAGTGCAATTAGTAGTTAGGTCGGCTCATTCTAGCTGGCGGCGAGAAGGAGTGAGAATCGCCTGTGATATACAGCAGGGTAAATCTTTTGCTGAAGCAAGTCGCAAAGGTTGGTTTAGCAAAAGTGTTAAGTTTATTTGGAGCATTTTCGGTACTTCTTTTGTGCCGGAGTCTAAAAAAGAAGATAAAGAAAAGCCTAAACATCAGTTATCACCTTTAGAACAGGAAATGGTTAAGGGATTAGAGGAAAAAGCTTCTAAAGCGGGTTTAGATGTAGTAATTAGAATTGTGGCTTCAGCGCCAAGTCAAGATCTTGTTCAAAAATACTTAGAAGATATTGCTAATTCTTTTGTCCAATTTAATATTTATCAATATGGTAATCGTTTAGAGGCATATACACCTAGAGCTTTAGATAAATTTTTATTTAATTTTATTCACCGTAATTTAGAAACTAAAGACGCCATAGTGTTAAATGCCGAAGAGTTAGCCAGTATTTATCATTTTCCTTTACCTACTACCGAGACGCCAAATATCAAATGGCTGTCAGCTCGACGTACTTCGGTACCAGTGAATATTCCTAGCGAAGGATTGATTTTAGGAGTCAATTTTTATCGGGGGGAAGAGAAGTTAGTTAAAATTAAACCAGATGACCGTCGGCGTCATATTTATATTATTGGTAAATCCGGTACTGGTAAATCGGTTTTGATACAAAATATGGTGGTGCAGGATATTAAAGCTGGTTACGGCGTAGGTTTAATTGATCCGCATGGCGATTTAGTGGAAGGAGTATTAGGGCGAATTCCACCAGAGCGTGTTGATAATGTTATTATTTTTAATCCTTCTGATATAGAAAGGCCAATCGGGCTTAATATGTTAGAATACACCTCTCCTGAGCAGATGGATTTTGCTGTGCAGGAGATGGTTGCTATTTTTTATAAGCTTTTCCCGCCGGAAATGATAGGCCCAATGTTTGAACATAATATGCGTAATGTGATGTTAACTTTGATGGCCGATAAAGAATACCCTGGTACCATTGCCGATATTCCACGCATGTTTACTGATAAGGAATTTCAAAAGTATAAATTAACCAAAGTAACCGATCCAGTAGTTAGATCTTTCTGGGAAAAAGAAATGGCGCAGACTACCGATTTTCACAAATCAGAAATGTTGGGTTATTTAATTTCTAAAGTTGGCAGATTTGTAGAAAACGAAATGATGCGTAATATTATTGGCCAACCAAAATCAGGTTTTAATTTTAGAGAAATAATGGATAAGCAAAAAATTATTTTAGTTAATTTAGCCAAAGGCACTACTGGTGAAGTTAATTCAGCACTCTTGGGTTTAATTATTGTATCTAAGTTACAGATGGCAGCTATGAGTAGAGCTGATTTACCAGAAGCTGAACGCAAAGATTTTTATTTATATATTGACGAATTCCAAAATTTTATTACTGATTCTATTGCTACTATTTTATCAGAAGCGAGGAAGTATCGTTTAGATTTGGTTATTGCCAATCAATATCTACAGCAGCTAGTGCAAGGTTCGGATACTAAAATACGCGATGCAGTGTTAGGCACTGTTGGGACGTTAATTAGTTTTAAAATTGGTGTTGAAGACGCAGAAATTTTAGCCAAAGAGTTTGCGCCAGTATTTAATGCTTTTGATTTAGTTAATATTGAACAGTATAATGCTTATGTTAAATTATTGGTTGATAATGCGCCTTTGCGGCCTTTTAATATGAGAACATTGCCGCCAGTAGAAGGCAATAGGGATTTAGCTAATAAACTTAAAGAATTATCTCGTCTTAAATATGGTTGTTCTCGGTGGGAAGTGCAAGAAGAAATTTTAGAACGTACTAAATTAGGATCCACCTCTACCAAAACCAATGTAGTTCCCGAGCGGACATTGTAATTAAATTATGTCACTTATTACAGTTATTATTTTATTATTGCTAGTAATTTTAATATTCGGCACTTTAGCTTACGCCAGTATATCAGCCGCTCCCTGGGTGCCTTTATTTAAAAAAGATATTAAGAGAATGATTAAATTAGCTAATTTACAACCCGGTGAGATATTATATGATTTAGGAGCTGGTGATGGACGTATTTTATTAGAGTGTATTAAGCAGCAAAGGGTCAAAGCAGAAGGATGGGAAATAGCTTTTTTGCCGTACCTCATAGCGCGATTAAGAATTTGGTTAAATAGAGCAGGTGATAAAATAACTTTGCATTATCAGAATTTTTATCAAGCTGATTTAAGCTCAGCCGATGTTATAGTTTGCTTTCTTACCCCGCAAGCTATGCGTAAATTGGAATCTAAAATTAAAAAAGAATTAAAGCCGGGAGCTAGATTTTTATCTTACGCTTTTGCTTTTCCAACATGGCAGGCTAGTTTAGTTGATAAGCCACAAGATAATTTAACAGCCATTTTTTTATATAAGGGCGAATAATTTTTTTGTTCGGGGTGTGTATAAACTAATTGACAGGCCTAGAGCTTGTTTTTTATAATTTGACTACTATCTAAAAATAAAAATAAAATATTTAGTAAAGAAAAATTTAGCAAAGAAAAAAGAAAAAAAATTAACACTTTAAATTTTTAAATTACAAACCAACAAAGTTTTTATTTAAAATTTAAAAAATATTTTTTAAAAATATAACCTACATATAAAAAATTAAAATTCAATCCGCCCTTGGCACATAAAACCAAATCACTAAACTTTTTTAAAAAATTAAATCAAAATTAAAACTCTAGAAAAATTTTAAATAAATATTAAATCATTAAACAAAAACATATGATAAACGAAACTAATAAATTGATTTTAATCCGTCAGCTAGTAGAGGCCGCACGGAATAATTTAGATACAGCAACACAATTATTAAAAAATTTAGGAGTGGAAACTATTAGCCGCAACCATTTAGCAGCACCGGGAGTAGCAGTACAGCATACCGAACAAGGAGCAGTAATTATTGAAGGTGTGTTTGATGGGCAAAATATGGTTGGCCCTGATGGCAAATTATACAGCGTGCCAGCTAATTATGCCTCTAAATCAAAATTAGTAGAAGGCGATTTACTTAAGCTTACCATTAGTCCTGACGGCTCTTTTATTTATAAGCAAATTGGACCAGTAGAAAGAGAGCGTTTAGTGGGAGTATTAACGCGTGATGAACAAACTGATGAATTTAAAGTTTTAGCCCGTGGTCAGCAATATAAGATTTTGTTAGCTTCGGTAACTTATTTTAAAGCAGAATTAGGCGATGAATTAGTGATTTTGGTGCCGAAAAGCACCCCTTCTACATGGGCAGCAGTGGAAAATGTAATCAAAAAGCAAGGTAGTGATTTAGTTGAGGCTCCTGAGGCTAACCTTAGCGAAATAGAAGGCGAAACTAATCCTAAGCGTGGTCGTAATAAAAAGACCAGTAAAACCAATAGCAATGCCGGTAACACTAATGAAGCAGAAGATAAATCATTAGAACTATAAATTACCTTGGCCTTAAAGGTAAAAACTCTGTTTGCCAAATAGAGTTGGCTTGTTTTAAAATTAAATTTGCTTTATGACAGCAACCTTATATCGTAAATATCGGCCGCAAACTTTTGCGGAAGTAATCGGGCAAGAACATATTAAGCGAACGTTACAGAATGAAATTGCTAATAATAAAGTAGCGCAGGCTTATTTATTTTGTGGTATTAGAGGAGTAGGTAAAACTACTATAGCTAGATTATTAGCCAAAGCTTTAAATTGTGATAAGCGGAAAGCGGGAGAATATGAACCTTGTGGCAAATGTGAACCCTGCCAAGCAGTGGCTGAAGGCAGATTTTTGGATTTATTAGAAATGGATGCCGCCTCCAACCGACGCATAGATGATATTAGAGAAGTGCGTGAACGTATCCCTTACGGACCGGTGACAGCTAAATTTAAGGTGATAATTATTGATGAGGTGCATATGCTGACCACCGAAGCCTTTAATGCCTTATTAAAAACTTTAGAAGAGCCGCCTCAGCATACTATTTTTGTTTTAGCCACCACCGAGGTGCATAAATTACCCGAGACAATTATCTCCCGTTGTCAGCGTTTTGATTTTCAGCGAGTGCCTGCAGTTGAAATAATAAAGCGTTTAAATTTTATTTTAGAGCAAGAGAAAATGAAAGCAGAGCCCGTGGTGTTAGAAGAGATAGTTAGATTAGCCGGTGGTTCTATTAGAGACGCAGAAAGCTATCTGGGCAAATTAGTTTCCTTAGGTCAAAAAGAGATAACTAGGAAAGAGGCCGGCTTAGTACTGCCTCACTCTGATATTAATACCGCCTTAGATATTTTATCTGCTATTATTGAACGCCAAGCGGCGGTGGCTATTCAGAAATTGAATGATTTTTTTGCTGATGGTGGCGATTTGTCTTATTTGCATCAGCAAATTACTGAATTATTAAGAAAAATTTTATTAATTAAATTAAGCGGTTCTTTAAGCCGGTACTCCGCTTTTGATTTAACAGAGGAACAACAAAATAAATTAATGGCTCAAGCCAGCCAAGTAACCACTCGACGTGTGCAGGATATTTTAGAGGAGTGGATTAAGGTGCCAGATTATTGGCGGCAGACTGATATTTTGCAGTTGCCT
>JBBIVB010000013.1:0-21918 GCA_037439965.1 Candidatus Veblenbacteria bacterium
AAAGTAGTATGCGCGGCAAGAGAGCAATTAGACGACAAATTTTACCTGATCCCCGTTATCAAAGTACGGTGATTGCTAAATTTATTAATACTTTAATGGAACGCGGTAAGAAAACAGTAGCTCGTACTATTGTTTATGAAGCTTTTGATATTATTGCCCAAAAAACTAAAAAGGACCCACGTGATGTATTTGAACGAGCTATTAAAAACGTTGGCCCAATGGTAGAGGTACGCAGTCGTCGTGTGGGTGGTGCTAATTATCAGGTGCCCGTGGAAGTTAGGCCAGAACGCCGGCAAGCTTTGGCTTTTAGATGGATTATTGAAGCGGCACAGAATAAAAAAGGACGGCCAATGAAGCAAAAGTTAGCTGAAGAATTAATCTTGGCAGCTGATAATCAAGGTGATGCTATTAAGAAAAAAGAAGATGTATTGCGTATGGCTGAAGCCAATCGCGCCTTTGCTCATTTTGCTTAAGATGTATGATCAATAATGAGAATGAGCGTTTTAAACTAGAAGAACAGGTTCGGGAAATAGATCAATCTTTTACTTTACCTAAAAATAAAGCAGAAGATTTAGCTGAAGTTACAGAGGCGGTTGAGGGCACTGGTTTGGTGATAGAAAATGTTAAACTTGAGATAAATAATACGCTTGCTTATATTAATGAAGTCAAAGATTTAAAACTAAGCAAAGAAGACACTGAAAAAACTTTTAAATTAAATAGTGAGTTTATTGAACTACAGCAACAGTATTTGGAACTTAAAACCGCTAACGAAACTAATGAGAGAAAATATTCCCCGATTCTTATGCAGATATTATCTATAAAATAACAGTTGAGGGAAATGCTTAATAAGTATAATAATCCTTCTTTAAATTAAATAATTTTTCATTTTTAATTTTTAATTTTCTTTTGTGCCTCGAGAATATTCTTTAGCTGATACTAGAAATATAGGTATAATTGCTCATATTGATGCTGGAAAAACCACTGTTTCTGAGCGAATCTTGTTTTATACTGGTAAGAAACACAAAATTGGTGAGGTACACGAAGGCGAGGCAGAAATGGATTGGATGGAGCAAGAAAAAGAGCGCGGCATTACTATTACCGCTGCCGCCACCACTTGTTTTTGGAAAAATAAGCGTATTAATTTAATAGATACCCCAGGACATATTGATTTTACTGTGGAAGTTAAACGCAGTTTGCGCGTTTTGGATGGGGGAGTGGTAGTTTTTGATGGTGTGGCCGGCGTGGAGCCACAGTCAGAAACCAATTGGCATTATGCTGACGAATACCGTGTGCCGCGCATTTGTTTTATTAATAAAATGGATAGAATGGGTGCTGATTTTTATGCTGACTTAACATCTATTCATGATCGTTTAACTAAAAAGGCTTATGCTGTGCAATTACCAATTGGTGCAGCCGAAACCTTTGGTGGTATTATTGATTTATTTACACGTAAGGCTCTTATTTATAAAGATGATTTAGGCAAAGAGTGGGAAGAAACAGAGGTGCCTCAAGATATGAAAAATAAAGTAGAGGAATATCGTCATAAGTTAGTAGAAGCTATAGCTGAACATGATGATCAGCTTTTGCATTTATATTTAGAGGGCAAAGATATACCCATTGCCGATTTAAAAAGAGTTTTACGCAAAGCCTGTATAGCTAATGATATTGTTCCGGTGTTTTGTGGTTCGGCTTTAAAAAACAAAGGTGTACAATTTTTATTAGATGGGGTAGTAGATTATTTGCCGTCGCCTTTAGATGTGGCGGCAGTTAAAGGTACTGATCCAAAAACCAAAGAGGTTATTGAACGTCAGGCTTCCGACAGTGAACCTTTTGCTGCTTTGGCTTTTAAAATTGCTACTGATCCTTTTGTGGGAAAGTTAGCTTTCTTTAGAGTTTATTCTGGAACGTTAAAAGCTGGTTCCTATGTTTTAAATTCTTCTACTGGCAATAAGGAAAGAATGGGTAGAATAGTACGACTGCATGCTAATCATCGTGAAGATGTGGAAGAGGTATTTGCCGGCGAGATTGCGGCGGCTGTTGGTTTAAAAGGTACTACTACTGGTAATACTTTATGCGATGAGGAGCATCCTATAATTTTAGAATCAATAGTTTTCCCCGAGCCAGTGATTTCAGTGGCTATTGAACCTAAGACCAAATTAGACCAGGAGAAGATGGGTTTGGCTTTGCAGAAACTTGCTGAAGAAGATCCTTCTTTTAGAGTTAAGACCGATGAGGAAATAGGGCAGGTTATCATTTCAGGCATGGGCGAATTACATTTGGAAATTATTGTTGACCGTTTAAAGCGGGAATTTAAAGTGGAAGCTAATGTGGGTAAACCGCAGGTAGCTTATAAAGAGACTATTAAGAAAGTAGCTCAAGCTGAGGGTAAATATATTCGTCAAACTGGCGGGCATGGTCAGTATGGTCATTGTTGGATTAGAGTTGAACCTAATGAACCAGGAAAGGGTTTTGAATTTATTGATGAAATTAAAGGTGGCGTTATTCCCAAAGAGTTTATTCCTGCTATTAACAAAGGAGCTAAAGAGGCCTCTGATAATGGCGTTTTAGCAGGTTATCCTGTAGTTGATATTAAAGTAGCTGTTTATGATGGTTCGTATCATGAAGTTGATTCTTCAGAGGCCGCTTTTAAAATTGCTGGTTCTATAGCTTTTCAAGAGGCGGTAAAGAGAGCTACTCCTTATATTTTAGAGCCGATTATGAAAGTAGAAGTAATTACTCCTGAAAGTTATATGGGTGAGGTAATTGGTGATTTAAATTCTAAACGTGGACAAATTTTGGAAATGCGTGATCGCACTGGTATAAAGGTAATTGATGCTTTTGTACCGCTGGCGGAAATGTTTGGTTATGCTACTACTTTGCGTTCTATGACTCAGGGCCGCGGTTCTTATAATATGGAATTTGATCATTATGCTGAAGTGCCGCGCAACGTGGCCGAAATTATTATTGGGGATAAAAGTAAAAAATAATTAATTTTATGTCTAATCATAAATCACAACTAAAAACAGGAGAATTAATTGAGAGGTTATTAAAAAGAGGTGAGCGGGTGGTAGTGATTGGTGGTCCCGAACCTATGGTTTTATTACCGTTATCAGAATACGAAATGTTGTTAGAAAACAAGACTAATTTAGAAACAGCTGAGAACGCACCCTACTTAGAGTCTGTAGATGTACCGCAAGGTGCGGTGGAAGATGATGATCAGTATTATCCCGAGCCAGTTTAAAAGTAAGCTTTTAGATTAGATACTTGCCAATTATCTATCTTTGTGTTAAATTGAAACAGCTAACTAATTAAATTAAGATAAATTGTTTTAAGGTAGTTTTTTTATTTTATTAATTTTCACTAACCTTAGCAATTTTAGGAGAAGAAAACAATGAGTGATAAATTTGATCGTTCCAAGCCACATATCAACGTTGGTACTATTGGACACGTTGACCATGGTAAAACCACTTTAACCGCAGCTATTTTGCAGGTGTTAAGATTGACAGGTCATCAAGCCCAAGATAAGGGTGTTGATCAAATTGATAATGCACCAGAGGAAAAAGCTCGTGGTATTACTATTAATACAGCACACGTTGAATATCAAACAGATAAGCGTCACTATGCTCACGTGGACTGCCCAGGACATGCTGATTATATTAAAAATATGATTACCGGAGCAGCACAAATGGATGGTGCTATTTTGGTTGTCTCCGCAGCTGATGGTCCTATGCCTCAAACCAGAGAACATATTTTATTAGCCAGACAAGTAGGTGTGCCTTATATTGTGGTTTATTTAAATAAGGTAGATATGGTTGATGAAAAGGACTTGATAGATTTGGTAGAAGAAGAAATTAGAGACTTACTGAAGAAGTATGAATTTCCTGGTGATCAAATTCCTATTATTCGCGGCTCAGCCTTAAAAGCTTTAGAGGCGGCTCAAGCTGGTAAAAAAGATGATGAAAACGTAAAATCTATTTTACAATTAGTTGAAACTTTAGATAGCTATATTCCTGAACCCGTAAGAGAGGTTGATAAACCATTCTTAATGCCGATCGAAGATATCTTCTCAATTGAAGGCCGTGGTACAGTAGTCACTGGTCGTATTGAGCGTGGTATAGTGAAATTAAATGATGAAGTGGAGATAGTTGGTTTACGCGATACCCAGAAGACTGTAGTCACTGGCATTGAAATGTTTAATAAATCTTTGGATGAAGGTCGTGCTGGAGACAACGCCGGTATCTTACTTAGAGGTACTAAAAAAGATGATGTGGAACGCGGTCAAGTAATAGCTAGACCAGGTTCGGTAACTCCTCATTCTGAGTTTGAGGCACAAGTTTATATCTTAAGTAAAGAGGAAGGTGGTCGCCATACCCCATTCTTTAAAGGTTATAAGCCACAGTTTTATATTCGTACCACTGATGTAACTGGTGAGGTAGAATTACCAGCTGGTAGTGAAATGGTGATGCCGGGTGATAATGTTAGTTTAAAGATTAAACTTATTACTCCAGTAGCCTTAGAAGAAAAGCAAAAGTTTGCTATTCGCGAAGGTGGCCATACTGTAGGTGCTGGTTCAGTAACTAAGATCATTAATTAACAATATTATCAAGCAAATCCTAATTTTTTGTTCTTTATCAATAAAAATCGAGACCGATGACCAATAAGCAAGATATAAATTCGCAATCTATTACTGAATATGAAACTAAGCCGCGTTTACGCATTCGTATTAGGGCTTATGATCATAAAATTATTGACCAATCAGTAAGGACTATTTTAGATACTGCTTTACGAGCAGGAGCAGAAGTCGTTGGTCCTATACCATTACCTACAGAGAAAAATCGTTACAGTGTTATTCGTTCTTCTTTTGTACATAAGAATTCACAAGAACAATTTGAAGTTAGGGTTCATAAAAGATTACTAGATATTTTAGAGCCTTCAGCTAAAACCATTGACGCCTTAACTAATCTTAATTTACCAGCAGGCGTTGACGTAGAAATTAAAATGTTATAAAGTAAATAGTCTAAGATTTTAGACTAGTAAGCAGATTTAAAGTAAGTAAATTGGTGTTTTATAAGGTGGAGACAAATTTCCATACCGGCCAACTAACTTATTTTAAGACAAAAGGCTTTTAAGAAAAAATTAAAAAAGCTTTAAACTTTAAAGCTTTTTGAACAATTAATCCAATATACCAAGGAGATATTTTCTTAAAAGCCGTAAGTTATAAGTGCGGCTTTTTAATTTATTATTACATGTCAAAGTTTATTATTGGACAAAAGAATATTATGACCAGACAGTTTCTGGCAGATGGACTGTGGATTCCTTTAACTATTATTGAAGCCGGTCCTTGCGTAGTGACTGCTGTTAAAACCAAAGAAAAACATGGTTATAATGCAGTGCAATTAGGTTTTGGACAAGCTAAACACATCAAGAAACCGCAATCTCTGGAACTCAAAGATTTAGGTAAATTTAAATATCTTAAAGAATTTAGAGTGGATAATCCAGCTGATTATAAAATAGGTCAAAAAATTGATGTTAGTCAGTTTGCTTTAGGTGATAAAGTAAAAGTAACCGGTTTTGGTAAAGGTCGTGGTTTTGCTGGAGTTGTTAAAAGGCATGGTTTTTCTGGACAGCCTGCTACACATGGTCATAAAGACCAATTACGCACTTCCGGTTCTATTGGTGCTGGCGGTGTGCAACATGTTTTTAAAGGTTTACGTATGGCAGGTCATATGGGCGATACTCAAATTTCAGTAATAAATTTAGAAGTAGTAGCCATTAAACCAGAGGTTAATCAATTATGGGTGAAGGGAGTTGTGCCAGGAGCTTGGCACAGTAAATTATTTATTTTTGCTAAATAAAGATTATGGCTGAAGTGGTAACTAAATTTATTGAGGTAGTAAATTCAGAAGGTCAACTAGTGGATAAAATTAATCTACCATCTTCAGTTATTAATTTAAAAATCAAACCAGCAGTAGTGCATCAGGTAATAGTAGCTTATAGAGCAAATCGTCGTGCCAGTAGTGCTCATACTAAGACTCGTAGTGAGGTGGCTGGTGGTGGTCGAAAGCCTTGGCGGCAGAAAGGAACCGGTCGTGCTAGACATGGTTCTATTCGTTCGCCTTTATGGCGAGGTGGTGGCGTTACCTTTGGTCCGCGCAATACTCGTAATTATTCACAAAAGATAAATAAACAGCTAAAATCACAAGCTTTACAAATGGTCTTAGCTGATTATTTAAGAGGTGGTAAAGTGGTAGCTTGTGAACAATTTTTAAATTCTACCAAAACCAAAGATTTTGCCTCATGGCTTAAGAAAGCTAATTTATTAACTAAACGTTTGCTAATAATTTTACAAAGCAAGGAAAAAACTGCTCTAAGAGGTTTACAGAATATAGAGGGTGTAGAATTAATACCTTATGAATCAATCAATGCTTATGATCTATTACAAAGACCAAAGTGGTTTATGTCGATTGATTCACTCAAGTTAATATTAAATAAGTTTTTTTAAAGATTAATTATGTCATGGTTTAAAAGAAAAGATAATAAAAATAAAGAAGTTAGTGAAAAACTAGTTACTAAGACTACTTCTTCTAAGGCATCACAACTAGTTGCTGTTGATAAAAAATTCTCTGGCATTTTACGAGGCGTTATCCATCCTTTATCTTCAGAAAAATCAGTTCGCTTACAAAGTTTAGGGCAGTATACTTTTGTGGTATCTAAGGATTTGTCGAAAGTACAATTAAAAAAGGATATAGAGAAGACTTATGGAGTGAAAGTAGAAAAAGTTACTTCGGTTAATTTACCAAGTCGAATAGTTTATAATCGTGGTCGAGAAGGCGTTCGTTCTGCGCGCCGTTATCTGCATGTTAAGTTAGCAAAAGGACAAACTATTGATTTAACTAAATTTTAATTATGGCAGTTAAGTTATACCAACCTACTACTCCTGGAAGGCGTCACGCTGGTGTTTTGCGCGATTTAGTGCCTGTTACCCGCCGGTCTAAATTGACTAAAGGTTTATTAGCACCCAAAGTAGCTACCAGCGGTCGTAATAATCAAAGGAAGATTACCGTTCGACATCGTGGCGGTGGTGTTAAGCGTTTGTTAAGATTAGTTGATTTTAAACAAGACAAGTTTGATATACCAGCCAAAGTACTGGCCCTAGAGTATGATCCAAATCGTACTGCTAGTTTAGCGTTAGTTCAATATACTGATGGCGAAAGGCGATATATTTTAGCGCCGTCGGGTTTAAAACCTGGTGAGATAATAGTTAGTTCAAAAAAAGAGATACCTTTACGCAACGGTAATCGTTTACCTTTAGCCTTTATTCCGCCTGGTTTATTTATTCATAATATTGAATTAACCCCTGGGTCAGGCGGAATATTAGCTCGTTCAGCCGGTACCGCAGCTCAGATTATGTCCCGTGAGGGTGATTGGGTTAGAATAAAGATTCCCTCAGGTGAAATTAGATTATTAGCCAAAGATTGTTTAGCTTCTTTAGGGCAATTAAGTAATATAGATCATTTTAATGTGCGATTAGGTTTAGCAGGTCGCAGGCGTCGTCAAGGTTTTAAACCAACAGTCAGAGGTAAAGCGATGAATCCAGTTGATCACCCACACGGTGGAGGTGAAGGACACAACCCTATTGGTATGAAGCATCCTAAAACTCCCTGGGGCAAACCAGCTTTAGGTGTACCCACCAGACAAAAGACTAAATGGACTAATAAATTTATTTTAGTTAGACGCAAAGGTAAACAGAAAGATTAAATTTATCCAAGTAATACAATATCGCTTAACCTTGTGTCGCCAAAATATACTTCAACTAATATTATTATGTTTAACTATTATCAACCTAATCATTTAACAATTAACCAAACTCGCTTAGTTTTTAGCGAGTGAAGTTGATATATTGGATTATGTCTCGTAGTTTAAAGAAAGGACCATTTGTTCATCCCTCCATACTTAAAAAACTAGCTAAGTTAAAGCTGGGCGATAAAACAGTGATTAAAACCTGGTCACGTGATTCGGTAATTACCCCCCAAATGGTTGGCTTTACTTTTGCTGTACATAATGGTAAAACTCATATTCCGGTTTCAATAGTAGAAAATATGGTTGGGCATCGTTTAGGTGAATTTGTGCCTACCCGTAAATTTGTGGCTCATGGTGGTCGTATGGCTAAAGAACAAGAGATGGCAGCAGCTCAGGCAGAAGCAGAACAACGAGCTCGTGCTGCCACAGAAGTCTCAAAAAATACAGCTGTTAATAAGTAAAGATTTATGAAAGAAGTTATTGCTAAATTAAGATATCTAAGACAATCGCCACGTAAGGTTAAATTAATTATTGATGAATTACGCGGTCAGCAAGTGTTGTTAGCGGAACAGCAACTGCAAGCTATGTCAAAACAAGCAGCTCAACCTATTTTAAAGCTACTTAAATCAGCTGTGGCTAATGCTACTAATAATTTTAAATTAGATAAAAGTAAATTATATATTAAATCTATTATAGTTGGTCAAGGGCCGGTCTTAAAACGTTACCGTCCTCGTGCTTTTGGTCGAGCTTCTAGCATCAGGAAACCGTCATCTCATCTGGCAGTGGTCTTAGTAGAAAAAGAAGCCCCAGTTAGTAGAAAATCAGCACCTAAAGCCAGTTTCAATAAAGGAGGAAAGAAATAATTTTTATGGGCCAGAAAGTACATCCTATATCTTTTCGCACCGGCGTAGTAACTACTTGGAAATCAAAGTGGTTTGCCCGTCGTGATTTTACTAAATTATTAGAGCAAGATATTCGTATTCGTCGTTGGTTAAGGAATAAATTGCGGCTAGCTGGTTTATCTAATATAGAAATAGAGCGTTCCGCTAATACCATAACCATTATTATCTATACTGCCAAACCAGGAGTAATTATTGGTCGTGGGGGAGCTCAGGTAGAAGAACTAAAAAAAGAGATTAAACAAAAATTTTTAACTCCTAAGCATAATGTTCAATTAACTATTCAAGAAGTACCTAAGATAGGCTTAGCCGCTAACGTAGTAGCAGTTAATATGGCCTTAGAAATTGAAAAACGTTTGCCTTTTAGACGAGTAATGAAGCAGGCTATTGATAATGTTATGAAAGCAGGAGCTTTAGGAGTTAAAGTGCAAGTGGCAGGTAGACTTAATGGTGCGGAAATTGCTAGGACAGAAAGTTTATCTTCTGGTAAAGTACCATTACAGACTTTGCGCGCTGATGTTGATTACGCACGCACCATAGCTAATACTACTTATGGTACTATTGGTATAAAAGTTTGGATTTATCGAGGAGAAGTTTTTTCTAAAGAATCTAAAGCTACTACTTAAATTAGAATTTGATTATATGTTAATGCCTAAAAAAGTTAAATATCGCAAATGGCACAGAGGTGACCAAATTTCCGGAGTAGCTTTGCGTAAAGCGCGGATTAGCTTTGGTTCAGTTGGTTTAAAGTCTTTGGAAGCCGGTTGGATTACCGCCAGGCAGATTGAAGCTGCCAGGCGCGCTATTACCGGGCATTTAAAACGAGGTGGTAAAATCTGGATTAGGATTTTTCCTGATAAACCAATAACAGTTAAAGGTAATGAAATACGTATGGGTGGTGGCAAAGGTTCGGTAGATCATTATGTAGCAGCCATCAAACCAGGCACAGTAATGTTTGAAATTGATGGCGTATCTTTGGAAGTTGCTTCTGAAGCTTTGCGTTTAGCTGCTCACAAGTTGCCGGTTAAATGTTTAATTGTTCAATAATTTATATGGCTAAGTCATTAACCATGAAAGAAATTAAGAATCAGGAGGCGCCACAAACACAACGGCTTCTTTTGGAAGCTCAACAAGAATTACAACATTTACGTTCCAGGGTGGCTTTAAGTGATTTAAAAAATGTGCGGCAAATTAGACAAATACGTAAGACTATTGCCCGTTTAAAGACCCATTTAAATTCTTTGTCTTAAATTTTATGTCAACTACAGAAAAGTTAGCCAAACCAATTAATCAACCGCATGTCTTTAAGGGTATTGTAGTCAGTGCTGCTATGGATAAAACCAGAATAGTGCTGGTTAGTCATAGTATTAAGCATCCTAAATATAATAAACGCTATCAAATGAGCCATCGTTATCCTGCTCATGATGCTAAGAATGAGTATCAAATTGGCGATCAAGTGGTGATTCGGGAAACTAGACCTTTGTCTCGTACTAAGAGATGGCAGATTATTGGCAAGGTAACAAAGGAGAAATAATATGATTCAGTTACGTACTATGTTAAAAGTGGCTGATAATACTGGCGCTAAAAAAGTGCAATGTATTACTGTCTTGGGTGGATATCGTAAGCGCTATGCCAAAATAGGAGATGTGATTATGGTGGTAGTAAAAGAAGCTGAACCGCATGGCTTAGTTAAAAAAAGCGAAGTAGTACCAGCAGTGATTGTTAGAACACGCAAAGAGCTAGCCAGACCAGATGGTACTTATATTAGATTTGATGACAATGCTGTAGTAATTATTGATAAAAAGACCAAGGAGCCACGGGGTAGTCGTATTTTTGGACCAATTGCCCGCGAGCTTAGACTTAAAGGTTTTCAAAAAATCATTTCTTTAGCACCAGAAGTTTTATAAATTTATGTCTTTAAAGATTAAAAAAGGAGATACAGTAGAGGTAATTAGCGGTCGTGATCGCGGAAAACGCGGTAAGGTATCACAGGTTTTTCCTCGTGAGCGGATGGTAGTAGTAGAAGGTGTTAATATTCGTTTTAAACACGCTCGTGCCAGAAGGCAACAAGAATTAGGGCAGCGTATACAATTTGCCGCGCCCTTGCTAGCTTCTAAAGTGCAATTAGTTTGTTCGCATTGTGATAAATGCACCAGGGTAGCTATTGATTTAACTAAGACAGAAAAAGTGCGCATGTGTAAAAAATGTAAACAAACCATTTAATTTATGACTGAACCAAGATTAAAACATAAATATCTTAAAGAAGTGGCACCTATGTTAGCTAAGGAATTTGGCTACCAGAACATGTTGGCGGTACCAAAAATACTTAAAGCCACTGTTAATGTGGGATTAGGTAAAGCTTTATCTGACCCTAAATTAATAGAAGTGGCTACTAGTACTTTGAGTCGTATTACTGGACAAAAGCCTATTGTACGACGTGCCAAGAAATCTATTTCTAATTTTAAAATTAGACAAGGTATGATTATTGGTCTGCAAGTAACTTTACGGGGAAATAGAATGTACGAATTTTTAGATAAGTTGTTTAATATCAGCTTGCCGCGGGTAAGAGATTTTCGGGGAATTAAAGCTAGCAGCTTAGATCAGCAAGGTAATTTAACTATTGGTTTTAAAGAACATATAGTTTTTCCAGAAATTAAAAGTGATGAGGTAGAAAGTTTGCATGGTTTAGAGGTATCTATTACTACTACTGCTAAAAACAATAAAATTGGTCGTCGTTTATTTGAATTATTAGGCGTGCCTTTTGCACGAGAGGAATAATTTTATGTCAACCACAGCTCAAGAAGTAAAATCAGCTCGCTCTAGACGCCAGCCTAAATACCAAACTAGGGTAGTCAGGCGCTGCTGGCGTTGTGGTCGTAAACGGGGGTATATGCGGGATTTTGATTTGTGCCGTATTTGTTTTAGGGAATTAGCTTCTAATAATGAAATTCCTGGAGTAAGAAAGGCTAGTTGGTAAAGGAATTAATTTTATGCATAGCGATTCAATTAGTGATATGCTTTCAAGAATCAGAAACGGTTTGGCCGTTGGTAAAACCGAGGTCTTGGTTCCTTTTTCTAATTTAAAAGAGCGTTTGGTAAAAATTTTAGTAAATGAAGGGTATTTAGCCGGAGTAGAAGAGATTAATTCGCCCTATCGTAGTTTGTTAGTTCGTTTAAAATATTATGATGGCAAACCGGCCATTCAACATATAAAAAGAGTCAGTTCGCCAGGGAATAGAATTTACGTAACTAAAGAAAAGCTACCTACAGTTCTATCGGGAGCAGGCTTGGCAGTTATTTCTACTTCTCAAGGTTTAATGACAAATAAAGAAGCTCGCAAACGTAATTTAGGCGGCGAGGTAATTTGTGAATTATATTAATATGCCCTACAATACAACTTCACTTCTAAGCTTATTGACAAAATTATTTTCTTAACATTAATTATGCTTAATTCAAGATTAGATAATTTAATTATTAATACACTTTTCTCGCTTAAATTTTGGCGAGTAAAGTTGATATACAGGGTATGTCACGTTTAGGTAAACAACCAATCATTATTCCCAAAGGAGTTGAGGTATCTATCTCTGTTGGAGCAGTTCAATTTAAGGGACCGAAAGGAACAATGCAACAGAAAATTCCTGCGGCGGTTAAAGTGGCACAAGAGGCAGATAAATTAATTGTAACTGTACCAGATGTTAATTCAGCAACCGACCGGGCTTTATGGGGATTATCCAGACAATTATTAGCCAATGCGGTAAGAGGCGTAACTCAAGGGTTTGTTAAACAGTTAGAAATCAATGGTGTAGGCTTCCGTGCTCAAACAGAAGGGAATAAATTGATATTGAACGTTGGTTTATCTCATGCTGTAGATTTTCCTTTACCGCAGGGTATTATTGCCAAAGTAGAAAAGAATTTGATTACTCTAGAAGGTATAGATAAACAATTAGTAGGAGAGGTGGCTGCTCAATTACGTAATGTTAAACCACCTGAACCTTATAAAGGTAAGGGTATTAAATATTTTGATGAAGTTATTCGTCGTAAAGCTGGTAAATTAGCCAAAACTGCCGGCGGTAGCACTGCTAAATAAAATTTATGGGTTTAAAAGAACAAAGATTATTAAGACGCAAAGTCAGAATAAGAGCTAGGGTTAAAGGCACAACCTTGAAACCCAGATTATCTGTTTATCGCAGTTTGCGCTATCTTGAATGTCAGTTGATTGATGATGTCGCTGCTCATACTTTACTAACTATGACCGATAAGGTTAAGGATAAGAAAGGAAAAAAATTAACCCCTAGTGAGCGGGCTGCTCAACTTGGAACTAAATTAGCTGAAGCAGCTTTAGCTAAAGGTATTAAGAAGGTAGTATTCGACCGTCGTGGTTTTAAATACCATGGGCGAATCAAGGCTTTGGCCGATGCTGCACGGCAAGCAGGATTAGAATTCTAAACAAGTCAATTTTATGTCTGAAGAATCAACAATCAATAAAAATTTGGAACGTAGAAATTTTGAACGTGCGGAACAAGAATTTGAGCAACGGGTGATTGAAATAAGCAGAGTAGCCAGAGTGATGGCTGGCGGTAAGCGTTTACGTTTTCGTGCCTTGGTGGTGATAGGAGATAATAATGGTAAAGTGGGGGCGGGTTTAGCTAAAGGTGCTGATGTATCTATAGCTGTAAACAAAGCTACTAATCAAGCCAGGAAACATTTAATGCTGGTGCCAATAGTACGCGAAACGATTCCACATCAAGTAAAAGCTAAATACGGTAGTGCTGAAGTTTTAATTAAACCAGCTCCTTTGGGTACTGGAGTAATAGCCGGAGGGCCGGTTAGAGTAGTTTTAAGTGTGGCTGGAATACCTAATGTAGTAGCCAAAATGTTGGGTTCAGCTAATAAAGTTAATAATGTTCGGGCTGTACTCAAAGCCTTAGCTAGTTTTAAAAAGTAACTAATTAATATGACATTAGGTTTACACAATCTAAGGAGTCCTAAAGGTTCTAAAAAACCACGTAAACGTTTAGGACGCGGTAATGCTTCAGGACATGGCACTTATTCTACTCGTGGCCAAAAAGGTCAGCGCGCAAGATCGGGTGGCCGCAAAAGATTGATTCAACGCGGGGTTAAGCATTTTATTATGCGTATACCCAAACAACGCGGTTTTACTAGTCTTAAATCAAAAAGAGAAGTAGTATCGGTAGATAAGTTAAACATAATTCCTGAAGGTACAGAGGTTGATTTAAAGACCTTAAAATCTTTTAATTTAGTGCGCAGTAATAAAGTTAAAATAATTGGTAATCAGAAATTAACCAAAAAACTTATTCTAAAAATAGGTCCGGTTTCCCGTGGTGCTAAAGCCAGTATCGAGGCAGCTGGTGGCAAAATAGAGTGGTCAGAAGATAAATCCGAAGTTGCTACTACTGGTGATCAGTAAAATTCTCTAGGATAATTATATGTATGTGGGATAAATTAGTACAGATTTGGAAAACGCCAGATTTACGAAAAAATATTCTCTTCGTCTTAGCGATGTTGGTGATTTTTCGTTTGGCGGCACATATACCTATACCTGGAGTAGACCCTTTGGCTTTAAGGAAGTTTTTTACCTCCAACCAAATTTTTGGTTTGATAAATTTGTTTTCTGGTGGAACTATGGAAAATTTTTCTGTAGTGATGTTGGGCGTTGCTCCTTATATTACCGCCTCTATTATTATGCAGCTGCTAACTATGATAGTGCCAAAATTAGAAGAGTTGTCTAAGGAAGGTGAGTATGGTTACCATCGGATTAATCAATACACCAGAATTATTACTGTTCCCCTGGCCATTTTACAGGCTTATGGTTTTATTACGCTTTTGCGTTCTCAAGGTGGAGCTAATGTTTTAGGCAATTTGGATACTTGGCAGTTTATCACCAGTATTGTTACTGTAACCGCCGGTACTATTTTTCTGATGTGGATTGGTGAGTTAATATCAGAGAAAAAAATTGGCAACGGGGTTAGCTTATTGATTTTTGCTGGTATCGTGGCAGGTCTTCCTAAAGCTGTTCAACAAACTTTAGTAACTTATGATCCACAGCAATTATTTACCATCATTGCTTTTCTAGTAATAGCAGCAATAACTATAGTAGGAGTAGTTGTAGTAACCGAGGCTCAACGTAATGTGCCGGTTACTTATGCTAGAATGGTACGGGGAAATAGAATGTATGGTGGCGCTAGTACCTTTTTGCCTTTACGTCTATTACAAGCTGGAGTAATCCCTATTATTTTTGCTATTTCCTTGATTATTATTCCGCCAATGTTGGCGCAATTTTTTATTAGATCGCAAGCAGTTTGGTTAGCCAGTGCAGCTCAATTTATTATCAATATATTTCAAAACCAAATTTTTTATGGAGTAGCGTATTTTGTATTGGTATTTGTTTTTACTTATTTTTATACCGCAGTCATTTTCCATCCCCAGCAAATTGCCGAAAATTTACAGAAGCAAGGTGGGTTTATTCCGGGAATCAGGCCAGGGAGAAGTACTGCCGAGTATCTTAGCTCTACGATGAATAAAATTATTTTTGCTGGAGCTTTATTTTTGGGTTTAATTGCTGTTTTACCGTTATTGATACAGGGATTTACCGGTTCGCGAACGTTAGTAATTGGTGGCACTTCATTGTTAATCGTGGTTTCGGTAGTTATTGAAACCGTTAGACAAATCAACGCGCAATTAGTCATGCGCGATTACGACGAGTTATAATTTTAATTAACAAAGTAAGCAATAAAAAATAGGAGTTAAAAATGTTCGTTTTAGAATGGTTGAGATGGCTGGATGCGAATATTATTAACGGCAATCCGTCATATTTTATTTTTTTATTGGGTTTTTTTAGTTGTTCTAGTTGAGGCCGTTGGCCCTGAAGAATCTGACGATGACGATGACCCTTGCGGTATGGATTAATATAAAATCTTTTTAAACAAAAAATCACTTTATCACCTATCCTTTGGTAGGTGATTTTTATTTTCTTGTAAAATCAGCTAAAATAAGAGTGTATTTATATGAAAAACAAACAGTTAATTATTTTAGGTCCACCAGGTTCTGGCAAAGGAACGCAAGCTAAAATTTTAGCCGAACGCTTGCATTTACCGCATATTTCTACTGGCGATATTTTTCGCGACCACATTGTTCGTCAAACCGAATTAGGCATTAAAGCCAAAGCTATTTTAGATGCTGGTAAGTTAATGCCGGATGATATTACCAATTCTTTAATTAACGAAAGATTAAAAGAGTCCGATACTAACAATGGTTTTATTCTTGACGGTTATCCAAGAAATTTAGTGCAAGCGGAATTTTTATTCCAACTCAGACCAGAGGCGACAGTTATTAATATTGAATTATCAGACGAAGAAGTTTTACGGCGGGTATCGGGTAGAAGGTTGTCAAAAAGTACAGGCGCTATTTATCATTTAGAATTTAATCCGCCGCCCAAAGATTTGCCTCAGGATGATTTAATTCAAAGAGCCGACGAAATCCAAGAAGTAGTGCAAGAAAGATTAGCTATTTATCATAGACAAACAGAGCCATTAATATCTTTTTATAAAGATAAAGGGAAATTATTAACTGTTGATGGTCGTCCGTCTATTCCTGAAGTAACCGAAGAGATACAACAAATTTTATCTTAAGTATTTTTTATGAAAGAAATAGAAAGACATTTTGTACCAGAATCAGAAAAGCCGGATTTTAATTTTACTGTTAAAGAAGTATTTGATACTTTACGTTCGCCAACAGGCCGTAAATTAGAATATTTAGGCAGCGCTACTTCTGATTTTCAAGCAGAACCTTTGTTGTATGGTTCAGATGGTAAGCCATTAATTTTATCTGATTGGGAAATAGAGGTAGTAAAAAATTTACAAGGCGAAAGTTCCCATATCCAAGATACTGTTGAAGAGAGGGAGTTACCTCACTGGCGACAAAAAAAGCATGAGTATTTAGATCGTTCTAAAGAATTAGGAGAAAACACTTTTCGTTTTTCTTTGGATTTTGCTCGGCTTTGCACTAAAGAAGGAGAATTTAACGAAGAGTTGATGGCTGATTATGTTAAAGCTCTGGGTTTAGCCAAAGCGCGCAATCTTGAACCATTTTTAACAATTTACCATTGGCCAATGCCGAATTATTTAGTGGAAAGGAATAGTGCCGGTGAGATTACTGCTGGTGGCTGGGAACATTCGGAAGTAGATAAGTACTTTCGATTTTATGTAGAAAACGTAGTTAAGTTTTTGTCAAACCAAGATAAGGTACGCACAGCTTTAGCTAATGAGGGTTTTGATAAGGATTCCCAAGGAAAATTATTAGAAGAAGGTTTAGTTCATTATTTTCTAACTATCAATGAATCAAGGAGCATTCTGTTTGATGGTTATGTGGCAGGAATTTTTCCGCCGTTTAAAAAATGCAAACTAGGGCTATATAAAGAGATTATAGACAAATTAGTTGAAGCCCACGATCTTGCTGCAGAACAGAAAAACCAAAAAATCGGCAATATTCTGACCACTCTGGTTTTGGTGATATCTATCAGCCAGGATTATATGAGCAATTAAAAAATATGCACGAATTGTATCCCCAAAAGGAAATTTTTATCACTGAATTTGGTTTTGCTGATAAAACAGATCAAAGGCGACCTTATTGGATTTTAGAAACAGTACGCTATGTGATTAAGGTTCTGGAACAAAAAATTCCAGTAAGAGGTATGATGCAGTGGTCATTGGTTAATAATTTTGAATGGAATTTAGGTATGTCTACTAAATTTGGGATGTTTTCCGAGGATGAGTTAAAACAAGAATTAAAAGATTCGCCGGTTGGTAAAATTAAAGGTTGGGAAGCTTGGCGAGCTGTGATTAAGGCTTTAACTCAACCTACTACTGAAAATTTGAATGAATTGCAAAAATGTTACGATATTGCTAAAAAACAATTCGAAGCTTTAAATTAGTAATTTATGATTAACCCAAAAACTCAAGCTGAAATAGAAATAATGCGCCAAGGTGGCAAAATTTTGGCACAGACTTTAATAGAGGTGGCGGCAGCGGTTAAACCTGGAGTGAGTACTTTACATCTTGATATGTTAGCTAGACAAGGATTAAAAACGCGTGGCGCTAACCCTTCTTTTTTAGGTTATCGAACTGGTAATCAATCATATCCGGCTTCCTTATGTACCTCAGTGGATAATGGAGTAGTACATGGTGTCCCTTCGCCAGATTTTATTTTAAAAGAAGGTCAGATTATTAGTTTAGATTTAGGAGCTTGGTATCAAGGTTTGTGTACCGATATGGCTATTACTGTGCCGGTTGGTAAAATTAGTAAAACAGCAGCTAAATTAATTAGAATAACACAGGAATCTTTAGCTCGTGCTTTGGAAAAAGTTAAAGCTGGGGCACGAGTGGGAGATATTAGTGAAGTCATACAAAGTTATGTAGAGCAGAATGGATTTAGTGTGGTACGTACACTTTTTGGTCACGGAGTAGGCAGAGCGGTGCATGAAGAGCCGCGTATTCCTAATTTTGGTCACAAAGGTACAGGGCCGTTATTAACTGAAGGAGTAACTTTAGCTATAGAACCAATGGTTAATATCGGAAACCCTGAGGTAAAAACCTTAACTGATGGCTGGACGATAGTTACGGCTGATAATTCTTTGTCCGCTCATTTTGAACACACTGTAGCAGTTACCAAACACGGTTACGAAATATTAACTAAAATTTAAATCCATGCGTTTATTAGGAATTGATTGGGGAGAAAAACGTATCGGCCTAGCCTTAGGTGATCTGGTTTCTGGATTAGCCGTACCTTATGGTGTTATCCAAGCTGATAATCAGGAAGATATTTTATCAGCCATAAAAAAATTAATCGCTGCTGAAAATATAGAATTAATAGTAGTAGGCGAACCAAAATCAATGTCAGGGCAGAATTCTCCACAAACAGATAAAGCGCAAGAGTTTATCCGTTGGCTAAAAGATAGTTTATCAGTAAAAGTGGAAACTATGGATGAGAGACTTACTACCAAACGAAGCCAGCTTGATCAAGGAACAGCCAAACGTTCACCAGATGAGTTAGCGGCTATGTATTTATTGCAAGATTATTTAGAGCGATTAAAGATTTAAGAATTTATGTGGTATTGGGTGGCTATCTTAACTTTAACTTTAGGGATTTTCTTCACTTATTTAGTAAGAAAGTTTGCTTTGCATTTTAACATACTGGATTATCCTGATCAAAAGAGGAAGTTTCATTTTCAACCAACACCGTTGTTAGGCGGTTTGGCTGTTTTTTTAACCTTTACCATAATCACCTGGTCGCTGGCTTTATTCACTGATAATTTAATAGGAAAAGATGTTTCTTTAAAACAATTAATTGCCATAACCTTAGCTGGTTTATTTTTAATGATAGGCGGTTATTTAGATGACCGCTATAATTTGTCTTGGAATAAACAAATTATTTGGCCAATTTTAGCCAGTTTAATTGTTATTATAGGGGGTATTGGTATAAAATTTGTGACCAATCCATTTACTGTAGGTTTAATTTATTTTGATAGTTTAAAAATAAAGATTTTTACTATTGGCAATATTCCATATTATTTAACTTGGTGGGCGGATTTATTTACCTTCATTTGGTTAATGGTGTTAATGTATACCACAAAATTATTAGATGGTTTAGATGGTTTAGTGTCTGGTGTAGGAACAATTGGCGGATTAATTATCTTTGGTTTAACGCAAGTACCAAGCTGGTACCAGCCGTCGATTGGTTTATTAGCTATTACTTTAGCCGGTGCTTGTTTAGGGTTTTTAATTTGGCATTGGCATCCAGCAAAAATATTTTTAGGTGAAGGCGGAAGTTTATACATCGGTTTTATGCTGGGTATTTTAGCTATTATCTCCGGTGGCAAGATAGCGACTGCATTATTAATTATGGGGATTCCTATTTTAGATGTAGTTTGGGTAATAGTGAGGCGTTTATTTTGGAACAAGAAGAAAATCAGTGAAGCAGATAGAAAGCACTTGCATTTTAGATTATTAGAAGTCGGTCTATCGCATAGGCAGAGTGTGTTGGTATTGTATTTTTTGACAGCAGTTTTTGGTATATCATCATTATTTTTGAGAACCCAAGGCAAAATAGTAGCTTTGTTGATTTTAGCTTTGGTGATGATTTTGTTAGCCTTGAGTTTAATTTTAATTTATCATCATAAAATAAAAAAGGGCAAATATTTTGAATAATTTGCCCTTATACTGTCAAGATGGTTTTTAATTCCACTTATAGCGTTTTTTAGCTATCATAATAATTCTTTTTATTTCTTCGTCTACAATCCCGTAATATTTAGCTTCACAGCATAAGCTTATCCATTCCACCCGATTAGTTAAATCTAAACCATCGGCCATTGCTTGATAAATCCTTCTACGATAGAAATTCTGCAGTTTTTTTTGTTTTTCAGTATCTACCACCCTTGGTTTATTCTGTTTAACAGCATACCAAATTTTTTTGTACCCGAATCGATCGTTAATCATTTTATAAGTTCCTGCAACAATTCGCAGTTTTAAATTCTCCGTAGGCGCTAACGCCACCATCTTTTTTATATGTTCTTCTACCGTAGGTATGGCAGTCTTTCGATCAAGAATCATTTTATTAAATTGTATTAACATTTCTGCTAATCTGTTAAAGACTTCTTCTTTTTCTGATATTAAGTCTTTAATTTTTTCTTCCTCTTGATTAGGAACTTCAATATGAATACCTATTTCCTGTGTTACTCTTTGCTCATCATGCATAATTCCAAATGCAGCCATATAAATATCTCCTATAATAGTTTTAGTATAAATTTATTAAAGTACTATAATTTTTGAATTATTTTTTATTCTAAGATAAAATTAAAATAATGTCAAAACTTAAAGCTTATTGGTTAGGAGCTATAATTTCTACTTTACTTGTAGTTACTGTTTTTTTGTTAATCTTAGTGGTTTATCGGGAAGAAATTAGAAATCAGTTATCCACTTTACAGATAGGTCAGGCACAAATCAAGGTGGAGATAGCTGCTACACTAGATCAATGGCGGCAGGGTTTATCAGGCCGCGAGCAGCTGTTACCCGGACGTGGAATGCTATTTATTTTTCCTCAAAGTTTAGAGCAGCATTTTTGGATGCATGGTATGAAATTCTCTTTAGATTTTATTTGGATTAATAATGGTAAGGTGGTTCAGTTAAACTCTAATATTCCACCACCACAAGCAGAAGAACAGCCCCAATTAATTATGGCTAAGCAACCAATTAATATGGTTTTAGAAGCGCCAGCTGGTTGGATAGAAAAAAACAATATAAAAATTGGTGATCAGGTTTTTCTATTAGTAGTTTATCCTTAAGATTCTTGACAATTTTTACAAGGAGTTCTATTATTTATATATTCACGGTGGTTAGCTAAAAACCGTAGAATTTTATGAAATTAGCAATCATACAAACAGGCGGTAAGCAATATTTAGTAACCGAAGGGCAAACTTTGACTATAGAAAAAATTAAGCCTTCGGGTATGCAATTTGATTTTAATAATGTTTTGTTGGTACAAGATGGTGACGAAGTACAAATAGGCACACCCTTAGTAGCTGGTAAAAAAGTGACAGCCCAAGTTCTTGAGGCAGGTAAAGGTAAAAAGATTTCGATAGTTAAGTTTAAACGCAAGGTGCGCTATCATAAAAAACAAGGACATCGTCAACCATTTACTAAAGTAAAAATTTCTAATATCATTTAACAACCTAACTAATAATTAACCGTTATTTTTATGCCATGTCAAAAATGCGGGCAGGAAAATTGTCCTTGCGATAATGAGGGGCAATGTAATTGTGGTGATGACTGTTCCTGCTAGATTGTAACGCTTTAATTATTAATTCTTAGTAACTAATCAGTTTTCTTATTCTCTTATAGAGGGTAGGAAAAAATAAGAAAGGATTATATAAATATGTATTTTCAAGATGAGCCAATGAAGCCAGAGGGAGAGGAACAAACTTCAGTAGAGACTCCAGAAGAGGAAACCCAGGCTTAAGTTAACTAAAATTTAATAAAACAAAACTACCTCACGATATTTATCAAAAGGTAGTTTTGTTTTATAGAATATAAATCAGTTAATTTCCAAACGGCCTGTAATAGCACTTTCCAAAGTTACCTCATCAGCATACTCAAGATCTGCTCCCATTGGTAATCCACGAGCTAGGCGCGTTACTTTAATTCCCAAA
>JBBIVB010000014.1:0-21737 GCA_037439965.1 Candidatus Veblenbacteria bacterium
TTAACAGACCCACATATTATTTTAGATTTATTAGAAATTAGTGCTCTAATTAGGCGGAATTCTTATGGGGAGTGGGGTTTGTCTTCTTGGGAGACTATTACTCCTAAGCGAATGAGTGATAAAATTTATTTAGTCTTAAAGAAATCTGGCAAACCTTTACATTTTAGAGAAATAGCCAAGCTAATCAACGATCAGAAGTTTGACCATAAATCAGCTCACGCGCCAACAGTGCATAATGAATTAATTTTAGACCAACGATTTGTTTTGGTGGGACGAGGAATTTATGCTCTAGCTGAATGGGGGTATAAACCAGGTGTAGTGGTAGAGGTAATAATTAATATCTTACGAGATAAAAATATTCCTTTGAGTAAGGAAGAAATTTTAGCAGAAGTATTAAAACAGCGTCAGGTTAAGCCAGGCACGGTATATTTGGCTTTAACTAATCGCAAATTGTTTCTTAGAACTTTAGAAGGACGTTATCAATTAGCGCCCGGAGTATAAAAATATGAATTTCGGTATAACCGAGTTCCTGTCATACATAGCTTCCTTGTCTGACACGGAATTAATAACTTTAATGCTAATTTATTTAGGACCGCCGGTTTTTATTGGTTTAGTTGTGCCGATGTGGTTTTTTTATAGGTTATATAATAAACGTCGTTATTATATAACCTATAAAACAAAATATGTTTTGTTAGCTATTGATGTACCAAAAGATACTGAACAGTCACCTAAAGCGGTAGAAAGTATTTTTACAGCTCTAGCTGGTACTTATAACAAGCCAAATAAGTATCAAAATTTATGGCTAGGTCAATATCAGGAACCTTTTAGTTTTGAAATAGCTTCTTTAGGTGGCTATATTCAATTTTTTATCCGTACTCCAGTACAATATCGTGATTTAGTAGAGGCGGCTGTTTATGCTCAATACCCTGATGCGGAGATTGTAGAGAGCGAAGATTATGTTGATCGCATTTCTTCTAATTTTGATACTGAACAATATGACTTATGGGGTACTGAGTTTGTTTTGGAGAATAAAGACATTTATCCTATTCGTACTTATGTTGATTTTGAGCACCAAGCCAGTGAGGATTTTAAAGACCCAATGGCAGCAGTTCTGGAAATATTATCCCGTATTAATCAAGATGAGGATGTTTGGTTACAATTATTAATTACACCTATTAATGACAAATGGAAGGAGCAGGGTTTGGCAGAGGTAAAAAATATTACAGAGGGGCATAAAACCACCAAAACTAGCGCTTGGGGTCTATTTGCTAACATGGGTTCTGGTTTGGTAGAGACCGTGCGTTATATGGGTTATTCATTAGTACCGTACTCTCCACCAGAAGAAAAAGAAACAAAAAAGAAAAAAGATGAGTTAGGAATGGTGCCGACTATTATTAAATTAACACCTGGTCAGAGAGATGTGGTAGCGGCTATTGAAAGAAAAATTTCTAAAATTGGCTTTCGGACAAAATTTAGGATGATTTATTGGGGAAGACGTGAGACTTTTTTGAAAGGCAGGGGGGTTAATGCCGTGTTGGGTACTATTAAGCAATTCACTGCCCTTAATTTAAATGGTTTTAAACCATCGAAATTAGTAACTACTAAAGCTGATTATTTTTTAGTTAAGCAGCGTATTACTAAAAAACAAAAAAAGATTCTTATAGCTTATAAATTGCGTAGTCCTTTTCATGGTGCTGGTTTAGGTAGGATTTTAAATACCGAGGAACTAGCTACTATTTATCATTTCCCGGTAACGACAGTTAAGGCACCCTTGGTTCGTAAAACTGAACTTAAAAAAGCCGAGCCGCCATTTACTTTGCCGGTATTTACAGGACAAATACCACGTCGCATGGTACCAGCTACACAAGGGATACCCCAAACTAAAGGTAAGGTGCCGATTAATTTACCTATCGTGGAATAGCTTATGAGACAATCTGAGCAAAATCAGAATAACCAAAGTGAAATCGTGCCTTTTGCCGTGACTAATTTTCGCGGACATAATTATAAGTTTGGTATTAAATTAGACGATCGGCGTCGTCATATTTATATTATTGGTAAAACTGGCATGGGTAAATCCGTGATGTTGGAAAATATGATTTATGCCGACATCAGAACCGGTAAAGGAGTAGCAGTGGTTGACCCACATGGTGATTTGGTTAATAAGATAATAGATATTGTGCCTTCCTATCGTGTTAATGATGTTGTTTATTTTAACCCGGCGGATTTAGATTTTCCCATCGCTTTTAATGTTCTAGAATCAGTAGATCCTAGATATCGTCATTTGGTAGCCTCTGGTTTAGTGGGAGTATTTAAAAAAATTTGGGCTGATTCTTGGGGGCCAAGATTGGAATATATTTTACGCAATGCTATTTTGAGTTTATTAGAGTATCCTGGGTCAACACTTTTGGGTATTACTCGTATTTTAGTAGATAAAAGATATCGTAAAAAAGTTTTGGAAAAAGTAACTGATCCGGTAGTACGTTCGTTCTGGATGGATGAATATGATAATTATAATGAAAAATTTAGAGTAGAGGCTATTTCTCCTATTCAAAACAAAATTGGGCAATTTTTATCATCCTCTATTATTCGTAATATTGTTGGCCAACCTAAATCCACTATTGATATTCGGGATATTATGGATAATAGTAAAATTTTATTATTTGATTTGGCTAAAGGAAAAATTGGTGAAGATAATTCAGCGCTCTTAGGCGCAATGATGATTACTAAATTACAATTAGCAGCTATGAGTCGTATTGATATACCAGAATCGCAGCGAAAAGATTTCTTCTTGTATGTTGATGAATTTCAAAATTTTGTTACAGAAAGTTTTGCTAATATTTTATCGGAAGCGCGTAAATATCGTCTTAATTTAATTATGGCCCATCAATATATTGAGCAGTTAGGAGAAGTGGTTAGAGCTGCTGTTTTTGGTAATGTGGGGACATTAATAGTTTTTCGAGTAGGAGCAGAGGATGCGGAATTTTTAGAAAAAGAATTTATGCCAACATTTTTACAGACAGATCTAGTTAATCTGCCGAAATTTAATATTTATTTAAAGCTGATGATAGATGGTATTACTTCGGAGCCTTTTAGCGCTACTACTTTGCCGCCAGTAGCTCAAGTGACAGGTAATCGTGATAAAATTATTAAAGTATCGCGTGAACGTTATGGTAATGATAGAGTAGAAGTAGAAGAAAAGATTTTACGTTGGACTGGTGTTGAAGAAATGTTTAAACAAACTGCTACTCAAGAAAGTAAGAGTTTGTTATCAGAAGATAAAATATATAGAGATGATGTTAGTAAGGAAAAAAATAATCCGATGTATGAGGATTATTGTTGGGTTTGTGGTAAACAGGTTTTATTAACGTTTAAACCAGATGGTATAAGGCCTGTATATTGTAAAGAAGATATAAAAAAAATTCGCCAAGGTTTAATTCCCAAGCCCAAACCTCGTTTAGTAATTCAACCATCCGCTAACCAAGAGTCAAGTAAAGAGAATAGCTTAAAAGATAAGATAAAGTCGTCTCTTACTTCAACTAAATTAGCCGAAGAAGCTAAGCCGGTAGTTATACCACATGATGATATTTTTAAAGATACAGGACCTTCGGTATCATTAGGCGAATTGTTAAAAACTAAACCGACGTCGTTTAATTCTACCAATAAGGCAGTTAAATTACCGTCGCGGGCTGATAAATCAAGTGGAACTTTGTATCCCGGCGAAATAATTGAATTTTAAATATGAAAAACACATCCTTAGCTGTTTTTAAAAAGAATATTAAGAAAGTGAAAGTACAAGGAGCTAGTAGTGTGGCATTAACCACTTTACAGCAGGTGGTTTTATTAATGAAGAATAGTCGCCGTCACTCTTCACCTCGCGATTTAACCAAGTTGTGTCGCCAAGGGGAAACTTTAGCTAAATTACGACCTGCTGAGCCATTAGCTCGAAATTTAATCAGGTGGTTAGTAAATTCTTTACAGCTACAAGTTAACCATAAAAGATGGCAGGCAGATATTAGGCGGCAGGAGAGGATGATAAAGTCAAAATTAGATTTAATAGATAAGTTAATTAGTAAAAGTGGTAGTACCTTAATTAAATCTGGTAGTAATATTTTTACTCATTGTCATTCTTCGCAAGTAGAGAAAATTTTACAACAAGCTAAAAAGGTTGGTAAAAAATTTATAGTCTGGCATACTGAAACTAGACCTTTATTTCAAGGTAGGATTACCGAAAAACATTTGAAGCAGGCGGGGATTAAATCAGTGTTGGTGGTTGATAGCGCTGCCGCTTGGCTAGTTTCTAATCATTCTGGCGACAGAATAAAAATCAACTTAGTATTATTGGGAGCTGATAGTATTGAGCGCGACGGTTCGGTAATAAATAAAATTGGTAGTTTTGGTATAGCGTTAGCGGCTTACGAATCCCGGATTCCAGTTTATATTGTGGCTAGTTTACTAAAATTAGATTGGGACAAACAGAGTAAAGTTGAATTAAGATCAGAACAAGAACTTTGGCCACAAGCGCCAAAAGCTACGAGAATTTTAAATTATGCTTTTGATAAAGTACCAGCTAAATTTATTACAGGTATAGTGACTGAAGCTGGTATTATTAAACCAGTGCAAGTTAAAACCACAGCTCTTAAATTTTATCCATGGTTGAAGAAATACAGAAAGACAGATTAAAATTAAAAACGATTTTTATTTTTTAATCTGATAATTTTATGAACGAACAAATTAATCTATCATCGAGTAAGTCGGTTCAAGAACCAAAAAATCATTAGGTCGTTATCATTTCCGTCGTGATAACTATGTTAATTGTGGGTGGTGGAGTTTATGTCTGGTAAAGATTAATATTTAAAGCCACTGAATTATCCTTACACAAATACTAACAATTAGGTCCAGTTAATGCACAACAATTTATGGTTTTATCTCAACTAGAAGTTTGTAGTATAATGTTTGAGAGAAAGTTGATATTTTTAATAATGATATAGTTAATATAATAGAGATAAAATAATTAATATATCTTATGGCAGTTCAATTAAATTATTTAGCACCCCCCAATTGGCAACCCAAAAACCCAGACGAAAATTATATCTTGGTGCAATTTAAATTACAATTGGCACATGGTATACCAGAAAAAGTATTTTTAGATGCCGCGGCATCAGTGGCAGCGGAATCTTCCACAGGAACTTGGACCAAGGTTGAATCTCGCTCTGATTCTGGTATGAAGGTGGCAAATGAATATAAAGCCATTGTTTATGATATTGATCAGCAAAAACATATGTTTAAGGTAGCTTATCGCCATGATTTGTTTGAACCCGGTAATATGTCAGGATTTTTAGCGGGGCCGGTTGGTAATATTGCTGGCATGAAAATGGTGCAGGGTTTAAGAATTTTTGATATCCGCTTTCCTAAACCTTTAGTAGAATCTTTTCCAGGACCCAAGTTTGGCATTCAGGGCTTGCGGGAAATGTTGGGTTTAATTGATCATCAGCCAATTATGGGTACCGTAGCCAAACCAAAAGTTGGCAGGACAGCGCAAGAACAAGCAATGTTAGCACGTCGTTTATGGACAGCAGGCGATGGTACTTATGAATTTATTAAAGATGATGAAAATTTAACCAGTTTGCCGTTTAATAAATTTGAAGATCGTGTCAAAGAAGTATTAGCTGTTCAACGGGAAGTAGAACAAAGAGGTTATCCTAAAAAACTTTACATTTGTAATGTTACACATTCTGATATTGATACTATGGTAAAAAGAGCAGAGATGATAAAGGAGCAAGGCGGGCGAGTGATGATGATGGATGTGGTGACTACTGGTTTTGCGGCAGTGCATAGTATGCGTTTAAAAAATCCCGGGTTATTTATTCATGCTCATCGGGCAATGCATAGTTTTTTTACGCGCGAATCGGGGCCGGGAATTAGAGGTGATGGATCATTGTGGGGTTTTAGCGTTTCAATGCTGACTATAGCTAAAATACTAAGATTATTAGGCGTTGATTCTCTACACATTGGTTCACCCAAAGCCAAGATGCAGGATTATGGCGAAAGCGAATTAATTGATACAGAGATGAATCCTGCTGAATTAGCTGCTCCTTTTGACCAATTTCATTTTTCTCCAGAAGTAGAGCAAATTAAACGAGTGGCATCGTCAGATGAAACACTACCTGATCCTAAATTTCATTCTTTAGGTCAAAAGTGGTATAACATCAAGCCAGTTTGGACAGTAGCTTCAGGCGGTTTACATCCTGGAGTGTTAGATACTGTAGTACAAAAATTAGGTAAGGATATTTTTATCCAATTAGGCGGTGGGGTCTTAGGTCATCCGCAGGGTGCAGAAAAAGGAGTAGAGGCGGCTTTAGAAGCTAGGCGTGCAGTAATGGCTGGGCAGAGTATTAAAGATTATGTTAAAGCTTTTCCTAATTCAGCTTTGGCGGCGGCAGTAAAACTTTGGGGTACTGAGCCGAAGATAGTATACTAAAATCATAAATTATAAATTCTAATGTCTAGACAATATCTAATATCAAAATCTAAACACCAAATTATTTTTAATTTTAATATTAAGATTTTAAATTTGTTTAGAACTTGAAATTTAGATATTAGGATTTAAATATTTTTATGGCTTTTTATTTAAAATCAAAAAAATTTGATGTGACTACTGGTTCAGAAATAGTGGCTTTGCTTAATGAAGCAGAGGCTGCGGATTTAGGTATTCAAGCTGGAGATAGAATTGAACTAAAAATGAATCATAAAAAACCAGTAGTGGCTTGGGCTGATACCTCTAAATCTAAAGTAAAGCCGGGCTTTATTGGTTTATTTCGCGATATCTGGCGGGGACACGATATAAAAAACGGTGATATTATTGAAGTTTCTTTATTATCTCGTCCTCTATCCATTGAAGCTATCAAAAGAAAAATGTTAGGAAAACCTTTGTCATATCAAGAGATTTATTCCATTATTTCTGATATTACTGAAAACCGTTTATCTACTACGGAAATTACTTATTTTGTTTCCTCTAGTTTTGTTAAGCCATATTCTAACGAAGAATTATATTATTTAGCTAAATCCATTGCCAGTACAGGTGAACAAATCAATTTACCTATTCATGTAGTAGATAAACATTCAGTAGGTGGCTTGCCAGGTAATCGTACGACTATGATAGTGGTACCAATTATTGCCAGTTTAGGTTTATATATTCCCAAAACTTCTTCACGGGCTATTACTTCGCCGGCAGGGACTGCGGATACTATGGAAGTTTTAGCGCCGGTTAATTTTACTATGGAGCAAATTAGAAAAATTATTAAACGCACCAAAGCCTGTTTAGTGTGGGGTGGCGGTTTAAATATTGCTCCGGCTGATGATAAAATTATTCGTATTTCAAGACCTTTAGCGCTTGAGCCATACGACAAAATGATAGTTTCTATTATGGCTAAGAAAGTAGCAATGGGTGTTGATTATTTAGTGATTGATATGCCTGTAGGTGAAACTACTAAGATTCCTAATATGAAAGTAGCTAAAGAAATAGAGAGTAAGTTTTTATGGCTAGGAAAGAAATTTAATATGAAGATAAAAGTAATAAAGACTTTAGCTAGGGAGCCAGTAGGGCGGGGAATTGGGCCGGCGTTGGAAGCTAGAGATGTTTTACGAGTGCTGCAGCAGCACAAATTAAGGCCACATGATTTAGAATGCAAGTCAATTTATTTAGCTGGAGAGTTATTAGAACTTAAAGGCTTTTGTAAAAAAGGAAGGGGAAAGCTTGTGGCTAAAAAACAGTTATTAAATGGTGCTGCTTGGCAAAAGATGCAGGAAATCATCGAAGCTCAAGGTGGTAATCCTAAGATAAATTCAGAAGAAGTAACGATGGGCGCTTATCATTATGAAATTCATGCTAAAAAATCTGGTCGCATTACCTTAATTCACGACCGGGTGATTAATGAAATATGTATGAACTTGGGCGCGCCTAGAGAAGAAATAGCCGGCATTCATATGCATGTAGATTGGGGAAATAAGGTTAAAATAGGAGACAAGTTATTTACTTTATACGCTTCTAGTAAGGACAGATTACAGCTTGGTATTACTGCTGCCCAACGTAATCAAGCTGTCTTTATTAAGTAATTTATTAAATAATTTTAAATTTTGTTTTTATTTAAATATGGAATTATGCTGAATTTATCTATCCACTGAAACTTTAGTGAAGGAAGATCTTAGCATCTAGGAAAGATCTTGAAATTATGAATAAGTCTACGACTATACAGTGAGCAGTAAGTTCAGTATTATAAAAGGATAAAATAATTTTACATTTTGACTTTTAAATTTTTTAATTTTCCATGTCTTGGTTTATTGCCGCATTATTATCAGCCTTTTTTGCAGGCCTTACTGCTATTTTAGCTAAAATCGGAGTGGCTGGTGTAAATTCTAATTTAGCTACCGCTATTCGCACCATTTTTATTTTACTATTTGCTTGGGCTATAGTTATATCTCAAGGCAAAACTAATGAGCTTTCTGGTTTAAGTAGCAAAACATGGTTATTTTTATTTTTATCAGCTATTGCTACCGCTGCCTCTTGGCTATTTTATTTTTATGCTTTAAAAATTGGCGCAGCTTCCAAGGTTGGTCCTATTGATAAGTTATCTTTAGTTTTTACTGTTGTTTTAGCTGCAATTATTTTACAAGAAAGTTTAACTTTAAAAGTTATTGCTGGTACAATATTAATGGCCCTGGGTGCTATTTTAATTGCTTTATAAGTTTTATTTTTATTCTCGCTTCGGTGTACGCGTGGCGACGGGAAAAAAAGAACAATTCAGTTGAGAAAATAACAATCTAATTAAGGCAAAATAATTTTTACTTTTTAATTTAATTCTTAATTTACATTATATGCGAGTCAAAGTAGACAGAGATCTATGTATCAGCGCCGCTTCTTGTATTGCGCTGCTGCCTGAGGTTTTTGAATTAGACGAAGAGGGAAAAGCGGTAATGAAGACTAAGGATGGTACCAAAACCAGCGATTGGGTAACCTATGATAAGCTTGGAGCTGAGGCAGAAAAAATTTTAGAAGCCGCTCGTTCTTGTCCAGTTAACGCAGTGATTATTGAGGATGATTCAGGCAAGCAAATTTATCCATAAAAGTAGCTAAATCCATATTTAAACGCTAAAATAAAAAGTGCCAAAAAGTACTTTTTATTTTTTAGTCTTGACAAGAATTAAAATAAGTTATATATTATAGAGTCATATTTTTAATATAATTTATGCCTAATCCGAATAAAATAGATCAAATCAAAAGGTATTTATATAAAGGTATCCGACGTACTTATCGTCATTTTTGGGACCATATTATTCCGCATCAAGGCAATAATCATCATCCGCATTTGTTAAAACATCGGGTGTTATTTGGTTATTCTGTAATATTGATATTATTAAAAGTTTTATTAATTATAGCGCCGATAGCTTTACCTTCATCTGTTTTATATTCTAGTGCTATTACTGTACAGAATATTATTGACTTAACTAATCGCGCTCGTCTTAATCTAGGATTAACTGAATTAAAACCAAATTCAGCTTTGATGATTGCGGCACAGAATAAAGCTGACGATATGGTTTTAAATCAATACTTTGCTCATGTAAGTCCGACTGGGCAAACGCCATGGAATTTTATTTTAAATTCTGGATATAAATATTCTCTAGCTGGTGAAAATTTAGCTGTACATTTTACTTCTGCTGAAAGTGTGCAAGAGGGATGGATGGCAAGCCCCTCACACCGAGCTAATATTGTGAATGATAAATTTAAAGAAATTGGCATTGGTATAGCACAAGGTGAGTTTGAAGGTTTTCCTACCACTTTTGTAGTACAAATGTTTGGCACACCTCAAGCACAAGCTGCTGAACCGATTACTAAGATAACTGCAGCAATACCTGAAGTTACCCAAGATCCAACCAAGATAGCAACAACACAGCCAGATGTTAGTGGTGTATCAAGTGAGTCATCAATCAAGCAAGAAGTAGTTAGCGCTACCCCACCATTACCTCCGCAAATTTCCCCGGGAACTGCAGCTATACAACAAGAGGAAGAGAAAGCTGTTACTCCAGTAATTGAGAGTAGTACGGTAAAGATTTTACAACACGGCAATAGTTATAATTTATCAGTTACTGTACACCAGGCTAAAGAGGTAAAAGCTACCTTAGGTTCACAAATTACAAGCTTAACTAAACAAAATCAAACTGATAGTTGGTCAGGGACAATTACTTTTGATCCTGCTTTATTTAATAAAAATGGAGAATTATTATCGTTGTTAGCCTCTAGTAACGATGGCACTATAATAAAACAACCCCTAGCTTGGTTAGCTCCCGAAGTTACTACCCAGTCATTTTTTACTTTTAATGATGAGCCCACTAAGTATGTTAGATTGTTTGGTTTTTTGACTATAAATAATTTGGATAATTCTATTCGGCAATTTTATTTCTATTTCGTGCTTGCCTTAGCAGTGGCTTTACTGCTTAATATCTTGATTAAAATTCGCATTCAACACATTTCTGTCATTAGTCATACCGCTTTAGTTTTAACACTGGCTTTAATATTGACTCTAATTTAATTTGAGTCATTAGATTTTATATATTTTTTATCTGTCTCAACTTACGCTTGACAATATTTGGTTTATGTTAATTTCATCTACTTTGGAGTGCTAGCTATAAATAATTTATTAAAAATATGTTTTATCAAATACCAGAAAAGAAGGCTATTAGAATACTAGCGATAGCTATTTTATTTGTTTTGCTTGGGTAGTTATTTTTTTCATTATCAGTAGTGCGAGCCATTGTAGTTAATCCGCCATTAGGTAATTCTTGTGGCTTGGATATTGCTTTGTTACTTGATTTTTCTGGCAGTATAGATGCCGCTGAAATGGCTAAATTAAAAAGCGCTATGATCACTTTTGTTAGTGCTTTTGAAGGCACACCTACGCAATTTAGCGTAAGTAAATTTTCCAATGTTGGTTTTGTGTTAAAACCTTTTCCGCTAACAGCTACTCAAGCTATTAATTCAATAAATAATGATGTACCTAATGTAGGTAGCGGTTATACCAACTGGGATGATGGTTTAGCCAAGGCTTATTCCACATTTGATCCCAGACCCGCTAAACAGAATTTAATTATTATTGGTACTGATGGCAATCCTAATCGTTATGGTAATCCTTCTACACCTGCTTCAGGTCGAGATCCTGTTTTAGGTTTATCTTATGGTATTTCCAGGGCTGATGCTATTAAAGCAGCCGGTACTAGAATAGTAGCTATTGGTATTGGCAATGATCTTAATATAAATAATTTAAAAGCTATTACCGGTGATAATGTTTTGCCTCCTGGTACCATTACTAAAGATACTGATGTGATTACTGCTGATTTTTCAGAGTTGGCTCAAGTAATGAGTGACCTTTCTCAGGCTTTATGTGGTGGAAAGATTTTAATTCAAAGCCAATTTGATACAGATGGCGATGGTTTGGCAGATGTAACCGGTAGTACCTCCGATCCGTTATTAAGCGGTTGGGAGTATGATGTTAATGGCACACCTTCTAGTCCAGATATACAGATTACGAGCGCTAGCGGTGCTTTAGAATTTGGTGGCATTTTAAATGGGATTTATTCAGTTTGGCAAACAAACCAGAAGCCAGGTACTAAATTCGTTAATGCCAGTTGTGTTAATGGCAGCACTCCTGTGGGTACTCCAGATTTAGAGAACAAAAGTGTTTTTGATTTAGTTATGGATACCGATGATACAATACTTTGTAATTTTATAAATCAATACTTGCCAGCAAGTTTGACCGTCATTAAACACGTTGTTAATGATAATGGGGGAAGTAAGATAGCCTCAGATTTTACTATGAATGTTACTGGTGCTAATGTTTCTCCCATCATTTACTGGGGATGAAGCTGATACCGTAGTTAGTTTAGATGCTGGCAGTTATAGCGTTGATGAGATGGCCGACTCTGGTTATACCAAAACCCATAGCGCGGATTGTTCCGGTACGATTTTACCCGGTGAAAGCAAAATTTGTACTATAACAAATGATGATATTAAACCTACACAATGTATTTTAGAAATTACTAAAGCAGTTAGTTCCGCTACAGCCAATCCCGGTGATATTTTAACTTATACTATTAATATCGCCAATATAGGCGATGCGGATTGTACTGACTCTGGTGTAAAAATTATTAATACAGTTGATTCACAATTAGAATATTTAAGTGAAACTCATTCTAGTAATTTAGAAGCTGGCTATAAAACAGAGCCATTATTTGATGGTACTACTTTAAAATGGAATGCTAATATACGTAATCCAGCTGAGACAGCAGAGATTTCTTGGTAAGCTCAAGTTAAAACCCCCTCAGTTTGCGGCGATTTTGATATTGCCAATGTGGCCAAAATAAGTTCTTTAGAATATTCATGGAACTGGCTAGATAGTAACATAGTTCATACCACCGGCAGCACTTCCTGCACAGGAACCTTGGTAGTAGTAAAGCATGTTATTAATGATAATGGTGGTACTGTTCAAGCTTCAGATTTTACTTTGCAAGTTTACGGTACTAATCCTAATCCTAATTCTTTCGTTGGCGACGAGACAGGGGTGGCAGTTACTATTAATCCTGGCGTTTATAGTGTAGATGAAAATCTGATAGTCGGTTACAGCAAAACTTTAAGCGCTGATTGTTCCGGTACTATTTTAGCTGGTGAAACTAAGATTTGTACTATAACCAACGACGATATACCACCTGCTCAGTTGACAGTGAAAAAGGTAGTAATAAATGATAATTGTGGTACCAAAACTCCAGGTGATTTTAATATTCATGTTAAAGAATCAAATTCAGATATTGATGTAGTAGGTTCTCCTGCTATTGGTAGCGAAACTGGCATAGTATATACTTTACCAGTTGGTGATTATGTGGTTAGTGAAGATACTTCAGTTTTAGGCTATTCTTTATTATCAATTAGTGATGATTGTGCAGCCGACGGCAGTATTACTTTGGCTTCTGGTGATAATAAAACATGTACTATCACTAATGATGATCTGCCGCCCGCCACGGCTACTTTAATAGTGAAAAAAGTAGTTATTAATGATAACAGTGGCACTAGATCAGCTGCTGACTTCTTAATTTATGTAAAATTAGGAGACGTTAACGTAATAGGTTCACCTGATGTTGGTTCGGAAACTGGTAGATCATATATTTTGACGCCAGGAACTTATATAGTTAGCGAAGTTGAGCTTCCCTCTAATTATAAACAGGTTGTATAACTGGCGACTGTGATGTTGATGGTTCTGTAACGTTAGCAGCAGGTGAAACTAAAACCTGTATTATTACCAATGATGATCAAGGTGGGGGCGGTAGTGGAGGCGGCGGAGGTGGTGGTATACTCTGTTCTATTAATCCAGCTAATTATAATGTGACAGTAAGAGAAGGAACGGTAGTTAGTAATCCTAACATTACGCTTGATTTAACCTATACTGCTAATGCTACTCATATGGCTATTAGCAATACAGCTGATTTTATCGGTTATAGTTTTGAGGCTCCTACCTCAACTAAAGCATGGCTTTTACCATCAGGTAGTGGTACCAAAACTATTTATGTGCGTTTTAGAGAGAGTAACGGCTGTACTATTGAAAAAAAGTGTTAGTGTTACTTTAGCTGAAACTCCGCAAGTACTGGATGCAGTTTGTATTAATTTGCCAGCTGAACAGGAATTAACTAAATCATTTAGTCAATCGGTATTTAATAAATATCAAGGTCAGATAGTAAATCAATGCGATTCAAACGGCGCTTTGTGGTATGTTGATCCAGCTACTCACAATCGTTATTATTTGCCAGTGAGTCAAGAAGCTTATGATATTTTGCGTCAATTTGCGTTAGGCATTACTAACGCCGATTTAAACAAGATCCCCTTGGTTTAACTGATATTATAGCCTCAGATTCCGACAATGACGGTTTGGTTGATATCTTGGAGCGATCATTGGGTACTGATACCTCTAATACTGATACTGACGGCGATAGCTATTTAGATTTAGATGAAGTACAGAATGGTTATAATCCTTTGGGTGCTGGTAAAATGGCGATAGATTTAAACTTTGCAACTGGTCACAAAGGACAAGTATTTTTGCAAGTGGAATCGGCAGGCGAACTATGGTATGTCAATCCCAAAGATAATCATAGATATTTAATACCACCTGCGGCAGAAGCTATCAACACTTTAACGCAAGTAGGAGAATGTATTAGTGATGCTGATATTCATCAGTTAACTATCGGTTTAGCGATTAAAGATATTTCCTTATCAAGTATTTCCACTTGTTATCCGCCAGCTCCTAAGGTTTTAGGTGTGACAACACTTTACCACGCACTGGTTTACCAACCGATTTGTTATTAGCTTTGCCTTTAATTTCTTTGTTCGGCATTGGCTTAGTCCAAATTGGCAAACAATGGATTGTAGGAATCTAAAATGTCTACCATTAAAACAATTAGTTTAGCTTTATTACTTAGTTTAGTTTTGTGGGGTGTTTTGAATTTGGATATTTTATGGCAAGATATTACCAATCTAGCTTTGGCACAGCAACCAGCTATCCAATCAACAATTCAAAAAGTTAGTCAGCCCCAAGTTAATAAAGCGGTAGTTAGTAATAAAATTAAAAATAAAGATTTAGTAATCTTAGGTATTAGTAATATTGACTTACAAAAAATACCAATAGGTTATGATCATTTTTCTGGAGAAGATACAGATAAAGATGGGGTGCCTAATAAAGTGGAATTAGTTTTAGGGTTAAATGTTAACAAAGTTGATAGTGATGGAGATAAAGTTAATGATTTGCAGGAGTTAAAACTCTGGCAAAATCCTTTAGGTGTAGGGCGCTGGCTGATTAATCTTGCATTAATAAATCGTCTGCGCGGCAAATTATTACTGCAAGCGCAGGGTAAAGGGGAGTTGTGGTATGTGGCTTATAATAAGCGTTACTATATAGATTCCAAAAATACAGCAAATGATTTTATAATTTCTTTATTGCGGGCAAATAATTCCGAATCCAGCATTAGTTTACTACCGGATACATTATTAATTGAAAGTTTAGATTTAAACGTACCGGTTATTTATGTAACCGAGACCAGTGATAAAGTTTGGCAGAAAGGTTTAGAGAGAGGTGTAGTTCATTATCCTGGAACTGCCAATCCGGGGGAATATGGAAATGTTTATATCTTTGGACATTCTTCGGATTACCGATGGCGGGCTGGCAGTTATAAACGGGTATTTGCCACTTTGCCCGATATTAAATTAGGCGCCTTGATTTATATTTCTGACAAGGATGGACGCGTTTATAAATATAAGGTTTTTGAGAGTAAAGTTGTGCCAGCTACAGCTACCGAATATTTAGGTCAGTATGAATATAAACAAAATTACTTACTTTGCAGACTTCTTATCCTATCAATACAGCCTTAAAGCGCTGGGTAATAGTAGCAGAATTAGTGCAATAATTTATCTTTTGTTTTATGTTAGAATAAAGGTGGGCTAATTAGCTCACCTTTTAGTTTATGAAAAACAATAATAAAAAAGTTTATCTTGGATTGTCGGGTGGAGTAGATTCTGCGGTATCTGCTTACTTATTGAAAAAGCAAGGTTATGAAGTAGTTGGTGTGTATATGAAAAATTGGACTGGTACCCATCTTAATTTGGCCGGCGAATGCCGATGGACCCATGAACGTGATGATGCTAAGGCGGTGGCAAAGTATTTAAAAATCCCTTTTGAAGTTTGGGATTTTGAGCGCGAATATAGAAAATGGGTAATCGATTATTTTTTCAAGGAATATAAAAATGGTCGCACGCCCAATCCGGATATCAGATGCAATCAATATGTAAAAATTCCATTGTTTTTAAAGCGAGCTTTAAATCAAGGGGCAGATTTTATTGCCACGGGGCATTATGCGAGAGTTGGTCAATGGCAAATAGCCAACGGCAAATGGCAATATGGATTGTTAAGTGGAATAGATAAAGAAAAAGACCAGTCATATTTTTTATATACTTTAACTCAACATCAATTAAAACATCTTTTGTTTCCAGTAGGGGAGTTAACTAAAAATAAAGTGCGGCAAATAGCGAGCCGTGCTGGTTTGCCGGTAGCAGACAAACCTGATAGTGTGGGAATTTGTTTTGTTGGTGAGGTAAAAGTGGAAGATTTTTTAAAAACACGACTGCGGGAAAATCCCGGGCCAATTATTGATTTACACGGTAATAAATTAGGCAAACATATTGGCTTGGCTTTTTATACTATTGGGCAGCGGCACGGCTTGGGTTTAGGCGGAGGTCCTTGGTATGTAATTGGGCGTAAATGGAAGCAAAATACTTTAATTGTTGGTAAATTAAAAGAGCAAAATCATTTATTAGCTAATACTTTAGTAACCACCAAGCCGCATTGGATTTCAGGTGAACCAAAATTACCAGCACAATTTTTAGTGCGCCATCGCTACCGCCATCCTGTTTTTACAGCTAAAGTTTCCAAAACTAGCAATGGTTTAAGAGTTAAATTTGATAAATCCCAACGCGCTATCACCCCAGGACAATCAGCGGTTTTTTATCAAAAGAAAGGCAAAGATTTAATCTGCTTGGGGGGCGCCACTATTGCTAAAGTTGAAAAGAAAGGGTTTCTTTGGTAGTTTTTAATTGGAGTTATATGATAACAGCTAACGAACTTCGCCAAAAGTATTTAGATTTTTTCAAAAGCAAGGGGCATACTATTATTCCTTCGGCTTCTTTAATTCCCGAAAACGATCCGACCGTTTTATTTACTACTGCCGGTATGCATCCTTTAGTGCCTTATCTTTTAGGTGAGAAACATCCTGGCGGCAAGCGTTTGGTTTCTTGTCAAAAATGCATCAGGACAGGGGATATAGATGAAGTTGGTGATGATGTCCATTTAACTTTTTTTGAAATGTTAGGAAATTGGTCATTAGGTGATTACTGGAAGGAAGATGCGATTAAATGGAGTTTTGAATTTTTAACTAAGGATTTAGGTTTGTCTAAAGATAAAATAGCTATTTCTTGTTTTGTAGGAGAAAAGGAAAATAATATTGAGAAAGATGAAGAGTCAGCCAAGTTATGGCAAGAACAAGGGATTCCTAAAGAACGGATAGTGTTTTTAGGTAGGAGCGATAATTGGTGGGGCCCAGCAGGACAGACTGGTCCTTGTGGTCCTGATACCGAAATGTTTTATTGGTCAGGAAAAGAATTTGCACCAAAAGTTTTTAATCCACAAGACAAACATTGGGTAGAAATTTGGAATGATGTGTTTATGCAATACAATAAAACCATTGATGGAAAATACGAACCATTAAAACAGAAGAATGTTGACACTGGAATGGGATTAGAAAGAACCTTAGCTGTGTTGAATGGAAAAGAAAGCGTTTATGATACTGAATTATTTTTGCCGATTATTAATGAAATAGAAAAATTATCAAATAAAAAATATAATACCCAGCAGAAGGAGTTTAGGATTATTGCAGATCATATTAAAGCAGTCGTTTTTATTATAGGGGACCCAAGGGGTATTAAGCCATCTAATATAGGTCAAGGATATGTAGTTCGTCGCTTGATTCGTCGCGCTATTCGTTATGGTAGGCTAGTTGGCATTAAAGATGATTTAGTAGTGCCGATAGCTGAAGTAGTTATTTCATCTTTTAAAGATATATATCCTGAATTACAACAGAATAAGAAATTTATAGTTGATGAATTAAAAATAGAAGAAAAGAAGTTCGCATTAACATTAGAAAAAGGATTAAAAAAATTCAATGAATATATCAAAATTTATTGGAATAAGAAGTTAATGGAAAAGGTTTTGCCTGGACGTGTTACTTTTGATTTATATCAAAGTTATGGGTTTCCTTTTGAAATGACAAAAGAAATAGCAAAAGAAAAAGGATTAAAGGTACACATTGAAGATTTTGAGAGAAAACTAAAAGAACATCAAGAAGCATCTAGAACAGCATCTGCCGGCAAATTTAAAGGCGGACTAGCGGATAATTCGGAGATAGTGGTTAAATATCATACCGCTACTCATCTTTTACATAAAGCTTTGCGGGATGTTTTGGGTGAACATGTGTCACAGAAGGGTAGTAATTTAACAGCCGAGCGGTTGCGATTTGATTTTTCTCATCCTCAAAAAATGACGCCGGATGAAATAGCTAAGGTTGAAAAAATAGTTAATGAAAAAATCAAAGAAGATTTACCAGTTCATTTTGAAATGTTATCGGTTGAAGAAGCAAAGAAAAAAGGAGCTATGAGTTTGTTTGAAGAAAAGTACGCTAAGTTGGGTAATAAAGTCAAGGTTTATTTTATTGGTGATTACTCAGCGGAAATTTGTGGAGGACCGCATGTGGAACATACAGGACAGATTGGAAAGTTTAAAATAATTAAAGAAGAAGCAGTGTCGGCTGGAGTTAGGAGAATAAAAGCTATCGTGGCTTAGAGTTATGGAATCAAATTATCGCCAGGCTATTTTAACTGTTGCTAACCGTTCCAATAAACGCTGGGTAATAATTTTTTTAACTTTAGCTATTATTAGCATTGGTGGCGTCTTAGTATTAATTTTACCTAAGGTTGAATTTAAAATTAAACCAACTAAACAATTAGCCGAAATAAAAATCACAGTTAAATTAGATTTAGATGCTAATAAAGTTATTCCAGAGCTTGGCGTGGTGCCGGCTTTTATCTCCGGCGAGAAAGTTAGTACTGTTTTAAAAAGTTCGCAATATCGTAGTTTTTCTTATCAAGGTCAGTTAATAAGTTATAAAGTGGCTGATTATAATGAGCTGTTAAATTATCATCTTGCTAAATTAATTCCGGTCGGATATTCAGTATTAGGTTCAAATCTCCAAAGTAATTTAACATTACCCGAGGTTTCGGAGTCAGGCAGGCAATTTAGCTGGCAAGTAAGTTTATCTCAAGAAATTATCAAAGATATCCCCCTAGACTTATGGCAGAGTGAAATTAAATCTAAAAGTATATCAAATGCTAAAGATTGGCTATTAAGTCAGTCTGGGGTAGAGAATGTAGAGGTTTATAAAAAGTATAGTTTTTTGGCTAATATTAGTAAAATATTATTTCATAATAACCAAAGATATTTGGTTACACTTGACAGATGAGTGAAAATTCATATACTTTAAATACAGTAAATACTTAATTTTCTTTAATTTGCTACAGTCTATTGCTTAAATTTTAAGCCTGGTAAATTTATGTTCTGGGTTTTAGAAAGCCTGACATAAATTTATTTTTTGTCTTAAATTTTTAAAAAAGATTACAGTGAACGGACAACAACCAACTATTAGCACTAATACTAAAGGTTTTTTGGAAGTAGATGGCACAGTGGAGGAACTGTTGCCGGCCGCTACCTTTAAAGTAAAGTTAGATAATGGACATGAAGTTTTGGGTCACTTAGCTGGTAAGATGCGCATGTTTAGAATCAAAATTTTACCAGGCGATAGGGTTAAGTTAGAAATAACACCCTATGATTTAACCAAAGGGCGCATTGTTTATCGATATTAATTTTATGAAAGTTAGAGCTTCAGTTAAACCAATCTGTCAAAAATGTCATCGTATTAGACGAGGTAAAAGATTAATCGTGATTTGTTCTAATCCTAAGCATAAACAACGACAAGGATAATATATGGCTAGAATTGCTGGTGTTAATTTACCTAATGATAAAAGAATTGAGCACGCACTGCCTTATATTTATGGCATTGGTTTAACTCGTTCCAGGATTATCTTAAAGCAAGCAGGAATAGATATAAATATCCGCACTCGAGATTTAACAGAAAGTCAAGTTAATAAATTACGGGAAATAATTGAAAAAGAATATAAAGTAGAAGGTGATTTACGTAGAGAAATCTTGCTAAATATAAAGAGATTAAAAGAAATAGGTTCTTATAGAGGTATTAGGCATAGTAAAAATTTACCAGTCAGAGGACAACGTACTAAAACCAATTGTCGGACAGTACGTGGTAATGTTAGGAGAACTATGGGTTCTGGTCGTAAACCACCTGCTCAAAAGACTTAAAAAATTATGACGACAGATTTATCTATTGATAAAAAAACTATTACTAGAACTATTGAGACGCCAGTTACTAAAATAATTCGACGCAGTAGTAAGCGTAAGCGTCAAGTTACTAGAGGTATAGCTTATGTCTTTGCTAGTTATAATAATACCATTGTTACTTTAACTGATACTGCAGGCAATGTTATTGCTTCATCTTCAGCAGGGCAAGTTGGTTTTAAAGGTCCCAAGAAAGCCACCCCTTATGCCGCCGGTGTAATTGTAAAAAATGCCATAGAGAAATCTAAACCTTATGGTTTAAAAGAAGTAGATGTTAGAGTTAAAGGTGTAGGAGTAAGTCGTGAGGCTGCTATCAGGGCATTATATGCTAATGGTTTGACTGTTTTATCTATTAAAGATGTGACGCCAATTCCCCATAATGGCTGTCGTTCGCCTCGGCCTCGTCGGGTTTAATTTATTTATAAGAAATAGAAACTTTTACTAATTATACTTTATAACCACATGGCTAGATTTATAGGTTCTAAACATAAAATATGCCGTCGTTTAGGCGAGAAGGTGTGTACTACCGACAAATGTCCATTAACTAGACGTAATTATCCGCCCGGAGTGCATGGTGTTAAAGGGCGCGGTAAGTTAACTGCTTTTGGTAAACAATTACGAGAAAAACAAAAAGCTCGTTATATTTATGGTATTTTAGAGCGTCAATTTAGACGCTATTATCAAGATGCTATTTGTCGTCGTGGCGCTACTGACTTAATTTTAATGCAATTATTGGAAACACGTTTAGATAATATAGTTTTCCGATTAGGTATGGCAAAAACTAGAGCAGCAGCCAGGCAGTTAGTTAATCATGGTCATATTCAGGTTGATGGTAAGAAAGTTGATATTCCTTCTTATCAAATTAAACCAGGACAAAAAATTAGTGTTAAACCTTCTAGTTTAAAATCTGGTTATTTTATCCAGTTACTAAAAAATTGGGGCAAACAGCAAGTAATGGATTGGTTGGCTATTGATGCCAATGAGCTTAAAGGTCAGATATTAGATTTACCAAAGCGTGAGCAAGTAAGTCAAAATATAGATTTTAGATTAATCGTTGAGTATTATTCCAAATAATTAATTTAAATTTTATGATGTCACTTACTTTACCACATCAAATAAGCGTAGTTAATGTAGGGCCAAATCATGATCAAATAATTATTGAACCTTGTTGGCCAGGTTATGGTACTACCTTAGCTAATGCTTTGCGTCGAGTTTTACTTTCTTCTTTACCAGGAGCGGCAGTGACAGCTATTAAAGTTAATGGTGTTAGCCATGAATTTTCCAGTATTCCAGGAGTAAAAGAGGATTTGGTAGATATTATTCTTAATTTAAAACGTTTACGTTTGAAGGTGCAAAGCGTTGAGCCGGTTAAAATTTCTTTACAGGCCAGCGGTGAAAAAAAGGTAACTGCGGCAGATATTAAAGCTACTAGTGATGTGGAGATAGTGAATAAAGATTTACATATTGCTACTTTGACTGATAAAAAAGCAGAGTTAAATATGGAATTGGTAGTACAACAAGGTAGGGGTTATGTGCCAGTAGAAAGTCGCGAGGCAGAAAAGCTGGAATTAGGGCAGATAGCTATTGACGCTATTTATACACCGATTGTGCGTGTTGGTTTTAATGTAGAAGATGTTC